>JAFBAM010000292.1 GCA_019247755.1 Sphingomonas sp. | reverse complement strand
GCTCCATATCGGCACCGCCGACGCACTGGTGCTGCCCCAGGACATGGTCCCGCTGGTCGGACCCGGATACAAGCCGACCGAGCGCGACGAGATCGGCCTGTGGAAGGAGATGGAGCGGGTCGAGGAGGAGATTGCGGGCTCCAACCTGCTGATCACTGATCCTAACATCACCGGATATCTGCAGAACATCATCGGGACGGTCGGCGGACCGGCGGCCAAAGACTTCCGAATCTACTTGGCGCGGATCTCCGACTTCAACGCGATGATGTTTCCCACCGGCTTCGCGGTCGTCTTCTCGGGGCTCCTGCTGCGCATGCGCAACGAGGCGCAGCTGGCCGGCGTGATCGCGCACGAATCCGGCCATTTTCTGCGCCGCCACATGATCCGCTCCTGGCGCGACCAGAAGCGCAAGACCGACATCTTCGCGATCGGCGCGATGCTGGCGGGCGTCGGCGGCGCCGGTGCAGGCGTCTATCTCGGCGATTACGTCCAGCTCGCGCAGCTCGGTACCATCTTGTCGCTGTTCCAGTACAGCCGCGCGATGGAGGCCGAGGCCGACGCGATGGGCGCCAGGCTGATCGCCGAGACGGGCTACCCGCCGGTCGAGATGGCGAACATCTGGGAACAGCTGATCGGCGAGGAGAACGCCAGCGCCCGCTATCGCGGCAAGCGCCGCCGCCGGGGCTCGATCTTCGATACGCACCCGTCCGAAGGCTCGCGCATGATCGACCTTCGCGCCGACGCGGCCGAGATCACCGTGCCCGGCAAGGCTTACGACAATCGCCGTGAACGCTACCTCGCCACCATCGGTCCGATCCGTCAGATGCTGCTGGACGACCAGGTCAAGCTCAACGACCCCGGCGCGAGCCAGTATCTGATCGAGACGCTGGCCCAGGACGGCTGGAACGGCCTGTTGCGCTTCTACGAAGGCGAGATCTGGCGGCTGCGAAATCGCCCGGGCGACGAAGCACGCGCGGCACAGAGCTACGCCGCCGCTGTCGCTTATCCCGACGCACCGGCGGAGGCGTGGCGCTCGCACGGCATCGAGCTGATGAAGCAAGGCCGCGCTGGCGAGGCGAAGACCGCGTTCCGCCGCTATCTGACGATGAAGCCCGATGCGCCCGACGCCGCCTGGGTGCGGTCGATGGCCGGCTGAGGAGAGACGAGTGAAACCCGGACTGAAATTCACCCTCCTCGGTACGTCGTTTGCGCTGGCAGCCTGCTCCTCGACCGGCGGCGATTATGGCGGCTTCAGCGACTATAGCGGTGTCCGCGTGCAGCGCGTTTCGGTTGGCGACGACACCTTGATTGTCACTGCGCCGCGCCCCTGGAACCGCCATCGTCCCATTTTCTTCGAGGATATCCGCCAGGTCGAGGACTGGACCCAGAACGGCCCGCTACTCGACGGCATCAGCTTCGTCACCGGCTTGAAGGACGGCAAGAGCCTGATCCGCCAGCGGCGCACGAGGAGCCAGCAGGTGCCGATCTTCCGCTCCAACATGACTCCGCCCGAAGTCGCGTCGATGATCGAGAGCCTGTACCGCGTTCGCGGCGGAGCGGTCGATTTCCGCACAGTCTCGCTCCAGCCCCGTCCGTTCCTCGGCGCTGCGAACGGCTTCCAGCTCGATTACGAGCATCTCGACGATGACGAGCTTTGGCGGCGCGGCCGCGCGGTCGGCGCGGTGATCAACGGCCAGCTCTACCTGATCCTGCTCGATGCCGCGAAGTCGCATTATTATGACGCGGCGCTGCCCGATTTCGAAGCGATCGTCGCCTCCGCCCAACTACGGCGCTAGCCGACCGGAGAGATGGGCGTCGTTGGCGGCGCAGTCCCTGGCGAAGCCGGCGACGGCACATCGATGTCCGGCGTGTGGGTCGGGGTTTCCGGCGGGGCGGGCGTCGGCTGGCCCGGCTGAGAAGGTTCGGGCGTGTCCGGCTCCGGCTGTTCGGGGATCGGTGGCAGTTGCTGCATGGAGAGGCTCCTTTGATCCGAGAACGCCGGGCGTATGAGAGGGTTGCGGGTTGCCGAACAGGGAGTGCCTGTTATAGGGCCGCCACCTTCAAGCGTCCGCGCGGGCGTGGCGGAATTGGTAGACGCGCTGGATTTAGGTTCCAGTATCGCAAGATGTGGGGGTTCGAGTCCCTTCGCCCGCACCAACCGCCGCGTCAGGACGCCCAAAATTTTCATCGGGATCGAGCAACGTGACCATCAAGACTGTCGAGACTGAGAACGAGGGCCTGAAGCGCGCCTTCATGCTGACCATTCCCGCCGAGGACATCGAGGCGCGGGTCGAGCAGGAAGTGAAACGCATTGCGCCGCAGATCCGCATGCCGGGCTTCCGGCCGGGCAAGGTCCCACCGAACCTGATCCGCAAGATGCACGGCGAGAGCCTGCGCGGTGACGCGCTCCAGGGCGCCGTCCAGGATGGCATCCAGCAGCTTCTGACCGAGCAGAAGATCCGCCCGGCGTTCCAGCCGCAGGTCGAGCTCAATGAAGGCTATCAGCCGGGCAATGACGCCGAGGTGAAGATCAGCCTCGAGGCGCTGCCTGACGTCCCGGCTCCGAATATCGACGATATCCAGCTCGACCGGCTGACGATCGAACCCGATGAGAAGGCCGTTGACGAGCAGCTTCAGCAGCTCGCCAGCCAGAGCAAGCGCTGGACCGATGCGCCCAAGAAGCATGCCGCCGAACTGGGCGACCTCGTTGTGATGGACTTCGAGGGCAAGGCCGGCGGCACTGCGTTCGAGGGCGGCAAGGGTGAGGACATGCAGGTCGAGCTCGGCTCGGGCCGCCTCATCCCCGGCTTCGAGGACCAGTTGGTCGGCGCCAAGGCTGGGGACAGCCGCGAGGTGATGGTCACCTTCCCCGCCGATTATCCGGCCGCGAATCTCAAGGGCAAGGACGCGACCTTCGCGGTCACGGTTAAGGCGGTGAAGACCGGCAGCGACAACAAGGTCGACGACGAATTCGCCAAGACCCTCGGCATGGCCGATCTCGACCAGCTGAAGGGCATCATCCGCGACCAGCAGGTGCAAGAGCTGAACGGCCTCACCCGGACGCACATGAAGCGCCAGCTGCTCGACAATCTCGCCGAGCGCCATGACTTCCAGGTGCCCGAAACGATGGTCGACGCCGAATATCAGAACATCGTCCAGCAACTTCGCCACGAGGCGAGCCACGAGGAAGATCCGGATAAGGCGCTGAAGGAAATCGAAGACGAGGCCGGCGAATATCGCAAGATCGCCGAGCGCCGGGTTCGTCTCGGCCTGCTCCTGTCCGAGATCGGTGCCGCCAACGGCGTCGACGTGACGGAGCCCGAGATGAACCGCCTGATCATGCAGGCCGCCGCCCAGTATCAGGGCAAGGATCGCGAGACCTTCATCCGCTACATCCAGCAGGAGCCGATGGCGGCGGCGCAGCTTCGCGCTCCGCTGTACGAGGACAAGGTCGTCGACTTCCTGTTCGCGCGCTCAAAGATCAACGACCGCAAGGCGACCCGCGCCGAGGTCGAGGCCGAGCTCGAGTCCGAGGAAGGCCATGTTCACGGCCCGGGCTGCGGCCACGACCACGCTCATGATCACGGCGGCAAGGCGAAGGCCAAGCCTGCCCCGAGCAAAGCCGCGGGAAAGGCTGCGCCCAAGGACAAGGCCAAGGCTGCAGCGAAGGATGAGGACAAGCTCGTCGCTGAAGCGCCTGCAAAGGGCCCGGTCGAGAAAGCCTCGCCCAAGCCGAAGCCGGCCAAGCCGCTGAAGGACGCCGCTGGCGCCAAGGCTCCCGCGGCCAAAGCGGAAGCCAAGCCTGCGGCGAAGGCGAAGAAGTCCGCCAAAAAGGGCTGACGCGCTGGACATCGTCCGCGAGGATTTCGACGCCGCGCTCGATTTGTTGCGCGCCGCCGGTTTCCGGATCGATGTCATCTATCCGGCGGACGATCCGCATACTGTGCTCCTCAGCAAGGAGCGGGAGCGCGTCCGATTGTCCAAGCCGGACGCGACGCCCCTTCCTGCCGGACTCCCGCCGTTTAAGCCGGAGTCCGTGCTGACCAAAGCTGGCGCGGCAGCGGGTCAGGGCAGGGCGGGAATGCTCTACCGCGACCTCATCCCCAGTCGTCTGGGCGGCCGCTACATCGCCTCGCACATCTCGATCCCGGGCGGCGGCCCGGTTTCGGATTGGGTCCATTATCACCGCATCGCCCTGCAGATGATCTATGTTCGGCGCGGCTGGGTGCGCGTCGTGTATCAGGACCAGGGCGAGCCGTTCGTCATGAACGAGGGCGATCTGGTGCTCCAGCCGCCGGAATTACGTCACCGCGTGCTTGAAAGCTCCGGCGCGCTCGAGGTGGTCGAGATCACCGCTCCGGCGGCGCACGAGACCTTTGCCGATCATGAGATGACGCTTCCCCGCGGCGAACGCCGCGAGGGCCTCTACTCGGGACAGAGGTTCCTGCATCATGTCGCAGAGACGACGCCCTGGACGCCTTTCCTCGGCGCCGAGGCGCAGGACACGCAGATGCTCGCCGCGACTGGCGGCTTGTGCGAGGTTAGGACGATGCGGCCGGCGGACGCGACAAGCCTCGATTTCCCGTCGCACGACGGAGAGCTGGTGTTCGGCTTCGTGCTTGACGGGCGCGCAAAGCTGAATGGCAAGTCATTGGCTGCAACTGACGCGTTCGTGATTCCGCCCGGCGACGCGTGGAAGCTCGCCGGCATGAGCAGGGACTTCCGGCTTCTTCACGTCACCACGGCCCGGCTCGACGCCGCCGCCTGATGCCCTCTATAGCTGCTGCGTTATCGAGGGGGTTTGCTTGAACGCCGCTGCGTCGCCGAAGATTGCCGTGCTGCTCCCCTGCTATAACGAGGAGGCCGCGATTGCGGCGACCGTCGCTGGCTTCCGTGCGGCGCTGCCCGGCGCGATCGTCTACGTCTACGACAACAATAGCCGTGACCGGACGCGGGAAGTCGCGGCAGAGGCCGGCGCAACCGTTCGCACCGAGCGCCAGCAGGGCAAGGGGCATGTCGTCCGACGGATGTTCGCCGACATCGACGCCGACGTCTACGTCATGGCCGATGGCGACCTCACCTATGATCCGAAGTCGGCGCCGCAGATGGTCGACCTGTTGCTGGCGGAGCAGTTCGACATGGTGGTCGGCACTCGCCGCCACGAAGAGAAGGACGCCTATCGCGGCGGGCACGTCCTCGGAAACAAGCTCTTCACCGGATTGCTGTCCGGCCTCTTCGGCCGCAGCTTCACCGACATCTTCTCCGGATACCGCGTCTTCTCGAGGCGCTTCGTGAAGAGCTTTCCTGTCCTTTCCTCGGGTTTCGAGATCGAGACCGAGATGAGCGTTCACGCGCTCGAGCTGCGGATGCCGGTCGGCGAAATCGAAACGGCCTATGGCGCGCGCCCGGAAGGTTCCGCCTCGAAACTCTCGACCTTTTCAGATGGCTGGCGGATCCTGAAAACGATTGTGACGCTCTACCGCGTCGAGCGTCCGGTCCTCTTCTACGGAACGATCGGCGCGCTGCTGGTTGCGCTCGCGATCGTGCTCGCGATCCCGCTGGTCATTACCTATTTCCAGACCGGATTGGTGCCTCGTTTCCCGACCGCAATCCTGGTCACGGGCATGACGATCGTCGCTGTCCTTTGCTTCTTCACGGGCCTCATTCTGGACACCGTGACGAGGGGCCGGCGGGAGCTTCGGCGCCTCGCCTATCTTTCGTTAGCGGCTCCGCAGTAACTATTGCCGATTTACCGCAGGAAACAGCAATTGTGTCGGTTTCGCGACACCGTGCTTCCTCCAAGACTCCACCTAGGTTAGCTTTACTGCCGTAACGAAGCTGCGCCGTA
>JAFBAM010000275.1 GCA_019247755.1 Sphingomonas sp. | reverse complement strand
AAGTCGGTGACACGATCATCGCGCGCTTTGCAAAGCTTGAGCCGTTGGGATCACGAATCTGCTGGAGCGAGGGCCGGGAAATCGGAGTCGAGTTCTTCAATCCGATCCATCCCGCAGTGCTCGACCTGCTCGTCGAACGACTGCCTCACGCGTAAAGCCATAAAGAAGGCATGTGGACTTCCTAGGGGCGGCCCTCGTCCTCTCGACGCATTGCGTCGTCGCAGGCAAACAGCCGTCATGCGCGGATATTTCATCATCGCTGCACTCGCGATCGCGACTGCAAGTGGGGCCACAGCAGCCGACCAGCAGCCGATCTGCACGGACCGGCCGAGCAAATCGACGGGCGAATGCACCGTACCGACGGGCAGCTGGCAGGTTGAGACAGGATTAATCGACTGGACACACGACCGGTCCAACGGCGCGACAACAGATTTTGCGGTCTACGGCTCTTCCCTTGTGAAATATGGCATCAGCAAGAACGCCGATCTCGAGCTGGGAATCACGCCGCTGGAAATGATGAAGGTCCACGGCAGCGGGATAGACGAGCATCATTCAAGCTTCGGCGATACGCTGATCCGCGCGAAATACCGCGTCACGTCCATGGATGCGCCGGTGCTCCTGGCGATCGATCCGTTCGTGAAGCTACCCACGGCAAACCACAATCTGGGCAATCGCAAGGTCGAGGCGGGTGTGGTGGTGGCGACCAGCGCCGCGCTGGGCAAGAGCGGGCTGACCCTGTCGCTGGACCCCGAACTGGACTGGGTCGCGGACGCCGACGGCGCAGGGCATCACGCCGCGACGCAGCAGGTCGTCAACCTGGGGCTGGCGGCGAGCGACAAGGTTACGCTGTCGACCGAAATTTGGGCCCGCTGGGACTGGGATCCTTCGGGCACAGGGAAGCAGGCATCAGCTGACGGGTCTGTCGCCTATCTGGTGAACAACAGCGTGCAGATCGATGCCGGGGTCAATTTCGGGCTCAACCGGCAGACACCCGACGTCGAAGCCTATTCCGGCGTGTCGGTCCGTTTCTAGGACCCGAGCATCTTCTTGACGCTGCGCGCCGCCTGGCGGAGCCGCTGCTCATTCTCCACGAGCGCGATCCGGACGAAACCCTCACCTTCCTCGCCGAAGCCAACGCCCGGCGCGACCGCAACATGCGCTTCGGTCAGCAGGCGCTTTGAAAACTCCATCGCACCGAGGTTGCCGAACCGCTCGGGGATCGGTGCCCAGGCGAACATGGAGGCCTGCGGCGAAGGGATCGGCCAGCCCGCGCGGCCGAAGCTCTCGACGAGGACGTCGCGCCGCTTTCTGTACAGCGTGCGGTTTGCCTCGACGATGTCCTGCGGCCCGTTGAGCGCCGCGACCGCGGCGGCCTGGACCGGCGTGAATGCGCCATAGTCGAGATAGGATTTCACCCGCGCCAGGGCCTCAATCAGCCGGGCATTGCCGACGGCGAAGCCAATCCGCCAGCCGGCCATCGAATAGGTCTTAGACATGGACGTGAATTCGACGGCGACCTCCTTTGCTCCCTCGACCTGGAGGATCGACGGCGTGGGCGGGTCGCCGAAATAGATCTCAGCATAAGCGAGGTCGGAGATGACGATCAGATCGTGTTCGCGCGCGAAGGCCACCAGCCGCTCATAGAAGGCGAGATCGGCGACATACGCGGTCGGGTTGGAAGGATAGCCGACGACCAGCACCTTGGGCCGCGGCACGGTGTAGCGCATCGCATTGGTCAGTCGCTCGAAGAAGGCCTCGCCCGGCGCGGCCGGGATCGAGCGGATTGCGGCGCCGGCGATGATGAAGCCAAAGGTGTGGATCGGATAAGACGGGTTCGGGGCGAGGACGACGTCGCCTGGCGCCGTGATGGCTTGGGCGAGATTGGCCAGACCCTCCTTTGAACCCAAAGTGACAATGACTTCCCTGTCCGAATCGACGCTAACGCCAAAGCGACGTTGGTAGTAAGCCGCTTGCGCTTTCCGGAGGCCAGGAATGCCTCGGCTCGCCGAATAGCGGTGGGCGTTGGGCTTGTTTGCGACTTCTGCGAGCTTGTCGATCACATGTTTGGGCGGCGCTCCATCGGGATTGCCCATGCCGAGATCGACGATGTCCTCGCCCCGCGACCGCGCGGCAACCTTCATCGCATTCACCTCGGCGAAGACGTAGGGCGGCAGACGCTGGATTCGATAGAAGTCTGTGTCCATCGGCCGACTCTGCAGCCGATGCTGCAGTGCATCAATCCCTGTAAGCGGGAAGCGACCAGCCGCGGGCAATGGCTAGCGCACGAAGGACGAAACCCGCACCCGCTCCAGCGCTCGCGGCTATCCAGAGCGGCGCTCCGGCTATGGTCAGACCGACGAACAGGCCCGCGGCAAGCGCGGCCGCGGTAACATACAGCTCAGGCCGCATCAGGATCGATGGCTCGTTGGCGAGAACGTCGCGAACGATTCCGCCGAAGCACGCCGTGAGCACACCCATCGCGAAAGCCGGCACTGGCGCAACACCGTAAGCGATCGCCTTCGCCGAGCCGTAAGTGGCGTAAGCGGCGAGGCCGGCAGCGTCGAACCAGTCCAGCGCCTTGCCCGCGATGCGACGACTGCTGACGAGCCAGGCCGCCAGCGCGGCACCAATGCAGATGAGCAGCGTCGCATTGTTATGGACCCAGAATACCGGCGCGCCGATTAAGAGGTCGCGGAGCGTGCCCCCACCGACGCCAGTGGCGACAGCGAAAAAGATGAACGTGACGAGTGTCTGCTTTTTGCGCGCGGCCAGCAGCGCTCCGGACACAGCGAAAACGGCGATACCGAAAAAATCGAGAAGAACGAGCGCATCCGACACATGCGGAACCTGTAGCGGAGCGGCCATCGCCTCCGCTTAGCCGCTTATTTGTGAAATTGCTTCTGTGCTTCCTGGAACCAGCCGCGCTCTGCTTTGCCCTGCTCCTTTGCCGCCAGCTCATGCGGCTTCGGCTGGGGCTGGTTTCCGGGGAAAGCGATGACCATCATCGCCACCGCGAGGATTCCGAGCAGCCCGAGCAGAGCTAGGAAGGGCAAAGTGGAAAGAAGGATTCGCGGAGATTCGGGCTGCGTACGCCGCTTTTCACCCTGGGATTTCCGGAAGGTGCGCTTGCGTGCCAACGCACCGATATAGGCATCGGGCCGGGTCCAGCTCCGCGTCGAGGTCTCCAGGCCGTCCTTGCCGCTCACGCGATGTAAGTGAGCCTGGCAAAAAGGGTTTGCAATAACCCGCGGCAGCCATTTGGCCGCGGCTGCTATCCCTTTGGCGCGACCTTCAGCTCGGCGAAGGTCTTGGCACCGCAGATGACCTTCACGGTATCGACCGCGGCGCTGTTGGGAATCGTCGCCTTGACGTCCCACCAGTTGCCGTCAGCGGCGAAGCCCGTATCGTTCAGGACGATGGTTGGCGTGATCTCCGCGCTGGCGCCGGTCAGCGTCGCGGGATTTAGGATAGCCTTGTAGCGAGCGTCAGAGCGGTAGGCCTTGCCCTTCACGACGATATTGCCGTCCTTGTCGCGGGAGGCGGCCCAGCCCTTGGTCTCCGGGTCCTTGAAGAAGCAGTAGCCGACTTTCTTCTTCGGTTGGGCAGGCGCCGCCGGCTTCGACATGTCTCCCTGACCGCAGGCAGCGAGAAAAGCCGCAGTCCCCAGCATGAGTACCCAACGCTTCATTACCCCTCCCGTCACCCCGGCCTTGAGCCGGGGCCTGCCTTCTTGAGGTCAAGGCGGATGCCGGATCAAGTCCGGCATGACGGATTATGAGAATCAGCCGATCGGCTCGCCCGATTCCTCTTGTTCGAACAAGTCGGCGACGACGTCGCCCCGCGCGGTCAGGCGGACCTTGTCACCCTCTACCTCGGCGACCAAGCCGCGCGGGATGAAATGGTGGCGCCCTTCATGAGCGACGCCGCTGTCGGCGCGGATCAGCTTGATGCGGTTATCCTCGACCTTGTCGACGGTGCCGATGTGGACGCCGTCAGCGCCAATCACTTCCATATGCTCGCGAATGTCTTCGAAGCCGCTCATGACCGTCTCCTTCTGCCGTTTACACCGCTCAACGCACGTTCGGCTCAGATGCTCCGGCATGGGTTGTTCCGTTAATCGACGCCGCCTAAGCCCCGCCGCATGGCAGACGTCCGCACCTCCACCGCAGAAACCCAGAACATTGCTGAAGCGCCGCCCCCGCCGGCCCATGTCGCGATCCGGCGCGAAGATTATCGCCCGCCCGACTGGCTGATTCCCGAGCTGAAGCTCGACTTCGACCTGGGCATCGATCGAACGCGCGTCCGCGCGACGCTGAGCGTGGAGCGAAACGACGGACACGCCCGCCCGCTTAGGCTCGATGGCGACGAGGTGAAGCTGCTGTCCGTGCTGGTCGACGGCACGGACGGCAAATGGCGGCTAGAGGGCGACCAGCTGGTCGTCGAGATCGAGGGCGACCGGGCCACCGTCGAAACCGAGGTCGAGATCAATCCCGCGGCCAACACCAAGCTGATGGGGCTTTATGCATCCAACGGTATGTTGTGCACGCAGTGCGAGGCGCAGGGGTTCCGGCGCATCACCTTCTTCCCCGACCGGCCCGATGTCCTGACCAAATATCGCGTGCGGATGGAGGGCGACGCCAGAGCCTTCCCGGTGCTGCTGTCGAACGGCAACCGCGTCGCGCACGGCGAAGCCGAAGACGGGCGACACTGGGCCGAGTGGGAAGACCCGTTCCCCAAGCCCTGCTACCTGTTCGCGCTCGTCGCTGGCGACCTGAAACCCAACCGCGACAGCTTCACGACTATGAGCGGGCGCAAGGTCGATCTGTTCATCTGGGTGCGCGAGGCCGACCTGCCCAAGACCAGCCACGCGATGGAGAGCCTGAAGCTGGCGATGGCCTGGGACGAGAAGGTCTATGGCCGCGAGTACGATCTCGACCTGTTCAACATCGTCGCGGTCAGCGACTTCAACATGGGGGCGATGGAGAACAAGTCGCTCAACATCTTCAACTCGGCCTATGTGCTGGCCGACCAGGAGACCGCGACCGACGCCGATTTCGACAATATCGCGCGCGTCGTCGCGCACGAATATTTCCACAATTGGTCGGGCGATCGCGTCACCTGCCGCGACTGGTTCCAGCTGAGCCTGAAAGAGGGCTTCACCGTATTCCGCGACCAGAGTTTTTCGGCCGACGTCGGGAGCGCGCCGGTGAAACGGATCGAGGACGTTCGCGTATTGCGGGCGGCGCAATTTCCGGAGGACCAGGGACCGCTTGCCCATCCCGTGCGGCCAGACAGCTACATCGAGATTTCGAACTTCTACACGGCGACCGTCTACAACAAGGGCGCCGAGGTCATCCGCATGTTCCACACGGTCCTGGGCGCGGAGAAGTTCCGCAAAGGCACCGACCTTTATTTCGAACGGCACGACGGCGAAGCGGCGACCTGCGACGATTTCGTGAAGGCGCTGGAAGACGGCAGCGGGGTCGACCTGACGCCGTTCAAGATCTGGTACAGCCAGGCGGGGACGCCAAAGGTTCGCGCGCGGCTGGAGCATGATGCGGAGGCGAAACGCGCAATTTTGCACCTTGAGCAGCATGAGGACCCGACGCCGGGCCAGCCCGTCAAGCAGCCGATGCCGATCCCGCTGAAGACCGCGGTCCTCGGCGAGGAAAGCGGTGCGGAGATTTGCCCGGAACGGCTGATCATTCTTGACCAGCCGAAGCAGAGCGTCACGTTCGAGAATGTCGCCGAGACACCTTTGCTGTCGATCAATCGCAATTTCTCGGCGCCGGTCATCGTGACCGCGGATCGCCGCTCCGACGAACTCGAGCGGCTGGCGCAGGCCGATACCGATCCCTTCGCCCGCTATGAGGCGATGCAGGAGTTGATGATGGCGGCGCTGACCGCCGGCGCGCGCGGCGAGGCGGTGGATGCGGAGCCAGTGATCCGCGCCATCGGTGCGACGTTGAAGTCGAATGCTCTCGACCCTTCGTTCAAGGCCGAAGCGATCCTGCTTCCAAGCGAAAGCCTGATCGCCGACCGGATGGACGTGGTCGATCCGGACGCGATCCACGCGTCGCGCGAAAGCCTGCGCAAGGCGATTGCGAGCGCGCTGTCCGGCGAGCTTCTTGCGGCGCATCGCAGTGATGGCGTCGAGGGCCATGATCTGTCGCCACGAGCGAAGGGAATCCGGCGGCTGAGGACTGTCGCGCTGTCCCTGCTGTCCGCGGCTGACCAAGCGCAGGCGGCGGCGCTAGCGAAGATTCAATTCGACGGCGCCAACAATATGACCGACCGGCAGGGCGCACTCGGCGTCCTAGTCTCATTGGATGCACCAGAGCGGCAGCAGGCGCTCGATGCCTTCTACGCCCGGTTCAAGGACGACGCGCTGGTGGTGGACAAGTGGTTCGCGCTCCAGGCCGCGGCGCAACGGGTGGATACGGTCGACCAGGTGCTGAAGCTATCGGGCCATCCCGATTTCGTGGTCACCAACCCCAACCGCCTGCGTTCATTGGTCGGGATGTTCGGAGGTAATCACTGGGCCTTCCACTCGGCCGACGGGCGCGGCTACGTCTTCCTGGGCGACATGATCATCGCCGCGGACAAGATTAATCCGCAGGTGGCGGCACGGCTGGTGCCCGCGTTCGGGCGATGGAAAAGGTTCGAGCCGAAGCGCGCCGAAATGATGCGCGAGCAATTGGAGCGGATCGTCGGAACGCCGGGTCTGTCGAAGGACGTCTACGAGCAGGCGTCGAAGAGCCTGGCCTAGGAGCCACCGCTCCCGATCCACTTGGCGACATCCTGCGCGACCTGGTTTGCGGCCTGGTTGAGCGCAGGCCCGACGCTTGGGCCGGTACCGTCGGCCGGGACAGAGGCCGTGAAGCGCCGCGTCTCGACGCGGTTGCCGGCAGCGGTCGACAGGGCGCCGTCAAAGGTCACGACCACCTGCCCAGTCGAAGCGTCATAGCCAAAGCGCTGCAGCTGGCCGCTGACGATGAGGCCAGGATCGAGGGTTGTTTGGCCGTTATCCAGCACGACGCGGTTGGTCGTGCGCCGCACGGTTTCGGCGAGCAGGTTAGCGAACAGCCTGGCCGGCGTATCGGCAAGCTGCAGGTTGGTCACATATTGCACATCGCTCGGTGTCAGCTGAACCGGTACGCGGACACTACTCAATTCGCGGGCAGTGCTCGGCGTCGCGATGGTGACGGCCTGACCGGCGACAGCGGTGCGGGCGATCTGGCCCGGGTCGGCGGCCTGAGGTGTCAGCGTGACAAGCGTCGTCGGCGGCTTGCCCCCGCCACCGAGCAGACCCGCGCAGCCGCCAAGGCCCAACGCGAGGGCGATTGCGCCCGTCTTCAACAACAGCCTCATTTGCGTTTCCCCGGCTTGTAATCGGGCAGCTTCTCCGGCCCCAACGCCCCGCCGATGCCCTGCTGATTGACCCGATCGGACACTGCCCTAAGCGATGCCGAAAGCTCTTCGAGCTGGTGCACCAACTTGTTGGCCTCGGGCAGCGTGGACTTGCTGAAATTCTGCACGCCGGGCCGCGCGTCGGTGATCATCGAGTTTAGATTGTCGGCCGCCTGCTGCGCGGAGACGATCGCCTTGTTGAGATTCTGGATCGCGGGCTTGCCGTCCTCGTTGACCAAACGGTTGGTGCTGTTGGCCAACTGCGCAACATTGTTGGCGGCTAGACCAGCGTTGTGCGACGCCGTCTTAATCTCGGCAATCGTGTCGCCCATTTCAGGCGCGTGCTGGCGAAGGACCTTGGTCGTCTCGTCGATATTCTCGAGGATATCGCCAATCGAGTTCTGGTTCTTGTCGTTGAGCAGCTCGGTCAAGCGTTCGGTCAGGCGCTGGATGCGGTCAATCAACTCCGGCGCACTATTCAGCAGCGCGCTGATGCCGCCCGACGTCGCCGGGATGACCGGGCAGCCCTGCGGGCCAAGCTGCTCGATCGCCGGCCGTCCGCGCTCGGCGCCGGCCAACTGAATTTCCGACACACCGGTAAAGCCGACGCCGTGAATCTGCGCGCTGGTTCCTTGAAGCACCGGCGTCTGCTCATCGACGTCGATCCGGACCCAAACGAATTCCGGCCGGTTGGGGAGCAGCGAAATCTTGCTGACCTGCCCGACGGGAACCCCGGAGAAGGAGACGTTCGAACCCTTGTTGAGGCCGCCAACGCCCTGCGCGAAATAGATGTCGTAGCATTTGGTGGCCTTGTTCGAGAGGCCGGCGAGCCAGACGATGAAGAGGAGCACGCCGGCGAGCAACGCCACCGTCACGGCGCCGACCATCACATAGTTCGATCGGGTCTCCACTAAGCGGTTACCCCCTCTTCATAACTTTGGGCCGCAGTACGCCCCCGCGGCCCGTTGAAATATTCCTGGATCCAGGGATGGTCCAAAGCCAATAGTTCCGGAATCGTTCCTACCGCAATCACCTTCTTGTCGGCGAGCACCGCGACGCGGTCGCAGATCGCGTGCAGCGTGTCGAGGTCGTGGGTGATCAGGAAGACGGTGAGATCGAGCCGCTTCTGCAGCCCTTTGATCAGTTGATCGAAGGCCGCAGCGGCGATCGGATCGAGTCCTGCGGTTGGTTCGTCGAGGAACAATAGCTCGGGGTCGAGCGCGAGCGCTCGGGCCAGGCCGGCGCGCTTCACCATGCCGCCCGACAGCTCCGATGGATATTTGGGACCGGCATCGGGCGGCAGTCCGCCCATCGCGATCTTGTACGAAGCGATCTCGTCGAGGAGCTCGGGCTGGATGTAGGGAAAATATTCGCGGATCGGCACCTCGACGTTCTCCGCGACGGTCAACGTCGAGAAGAGCGCGCCGTTCTGGAACAGGATGCCCCAGCGGCGGCGAATGTTCTTGGCCTCGTCCTCCGTGCGGCCGACCATATTCTCGCCGAGCACCTCGATTTCACCATGTTCGGGCGTCTGCAGGCCAATGATCGATCGGAGCAGTACCGACTTCCCGGTACCGGAGCCGCCCACAACGCCGAGGATCTCCCCCCTACAAACGGTGAGGTTGAGTCCGTCATGGATGACCTGCTGACCTTCGTCGCCGAACGCGTTTTTGAGGTTGCGGACGGTGATGATCGGTTGGCAATTTTCCGGAGTCTCAGCCGGATCGAGCCTCTTCGGGATCATACCCACCCGATCGAGCTGAAGAAGACGGCGAAGACGGCGTCAAGGACGATTACCAGGAAGATCGACTGGACGACCGCATTGGTCGTGCGGGTGCCGACTTCCTCGCTGTTGCCTTTGACCAGCATGCCCTGGAAGCAGCCGGCGAGCGCGATGATAAACCCGAATACCGGCGCCTTGATGATCCCGACCCACATGTCGGTGAGCGGAATCACGTCGTGCAGCTGCTGGATGTACGTCAGCGGCGGCATGCTAAGTGATAGCCAGACGAAGATCCCGCCGCCAAGCAGCGACATCAGCATCGACCAGAATGCGAGCAGCGGCATCATGATGATCGCCGCAATCATGCGCGGAATGACCAAGGCCTCGATCGGCGAGACCCCGATAGTCCGCATCGCATCGATCTCCTCGGTGATCTTCATCGTGCCGAGCTGGGCAGCGAATGCAGAACCGGAGCGACCGGCGACCATGATCGCGGTCATCAGAGTCCCGAGCTCGCGCACCGTGATCCGACCGACCAGATTGACCGTGTAAACCTCGGCGCCGAACTGGGCGAGCTGCACCGACCCCTGCTGGGCGATGACGATTCCGATGAGGAAGCTCATCAAAGCGATGATTCCCAGCGCCCGGACTCCGACGACATCGAAGCGCTGCACCACAGCGTTGAGCCGGAAGCGCCTGGGCCGGCGGATGATATTAGCGAAGCCGATCAAGGTCGCGCCGAAAAAGCCGAGCAAACCGATTAAAGTCGTACCGGTTTCGGCGACCCATTCGCCGAGCTCGCGAAGCCCCGCCAAAAAGTTGTGCGGCTCGTCGGGAACGACGCGCGCCGGCTTGTCGAACTCGCCGACCTGCTGGAGCAGGCTGACCTCGTCGCGGCTTGCGCCGATCACCTTGGCGCCGCGGTCCCGGACCGTGCGGTAGACGATCCACGCACCGACCGTGTCCATGCGGTTGATGTCGGTAAGGTCGATGGTCAGCGGATCCGAAAGCGCGTCGATCTCGCGCTGCGTGGTCGCCGCCCTCGCGATGTTGAGCGTGCCCGCGACCCGATAGATCGAGCCCCTGCCGTGTTCGGTATCGTGCTCCGTGACCTCGGCCATGCGCGGCGGAGTAGTGCGCGAAATGGCTCCGAGGGGCAAGTGAAGAGGAAATTAAGCGGTCGCCGCGGCCCCCTTCCCTGCCGACTCGCGCGCCTTTATGCGAACAGCTGATGGTAGATGACGCGCCTCCCCTGTTCGTGCCGGTCGGCGACAATCCTGCGCGGCCTTTCGGAATGGGTGCACGCGAGCGCGCGTGCCGGCTGGCGACGAATGCAGGGTTTGAATGCGCAGAGGAAGTCTTACCACGGCGTGCGGCCCTCCTTGCGAGCATGGCCTATGGGTGGGATCCGGCCTGGATCAGGGAAATGCGGAACCGGCCACGCGCCCTGCTGACACTGAGCGGGAAGCCGGTCATGGCGCATGTGCCCGATGGCGAAGATGCGACCCCCGTGCTCGCTGCGCTCGAGGCCGGAAAGTCGATCGACGGATTCGACGCTATCGCCGCGGAGACGGCCGAGCTTGAGAACAAGGCGCTGAGGAAGCGTGAGCGCCCGTTCGTGCTGCCGCTGGATCCCGACAACCCGGAGCCGGTCGAGCGTGCCGCATACGACGCCGCCTACAAGGGCGTGACCGACGCGCTGACGCTTTATCTGTGGCGCAAGCCTGCTTTCTATTTGACGCGATGGGCCGCGCGGGCGGGGCTTTCGCCCAACTTCATCACTCTGGTCGGTGCGATCCTTTGCGCCCTCGCTTTCTATCTGTTCTGGCAGGGAGAATATTGGCTCGGCGTCGCGTCGGGCTTCATCTTCATGGTGCTGGATACGGTGGACGGGAAGCTTGCCCGGTGCACGGGAACCTCGTCGGAATGGGGCAATGTGTTCGACCACGGCATCGACCTTATCCACCCACCTTTCTGGTGGTGGGCGTGGCTTCACGGGCTGGCCGCCTACGGCAAGCCGCTGACGCCGCTCTACGCGACAATTGTCCTTTGGGCGATCATCCTGGGCTATATCTTGCAGCGCATGATCGAAGGCGCCTTCATGCGCCGCTTCGAACGCATGCACATCCACGTCTGGCAGAAGATCGATAGCCAGTTCCGGCTTATCACCGCGCGCCGCAACCCGAACATGGTGATTCTGTTCGCGGCATTGCTTGTCGGACGGCCCGACAGTGGGCTGGTACTCGTCGCGTGGTGGACGATCATCAGCCTAATCTTCCATGCGGTGCGCTATGCCCAGGCGAGCGAAGCCGAGGCGCGCGGCCAGAAGATCGCCTCCTGGCTGGAAGCGTGAAATTCACCGCGGTCGTCCTCGCCGGTTCGCGACCCGGACGCGACCATTTTGCCGAGCAGTTCGGTACCGACCTGAAAGCGCTCATCGCCATCGCGGGTGAGCCGATGGTGCGGCGACCGGTGCGCGCGCTGCTTGCCAGCGCGAGTGTCGGGAAGGTGGTCATCGTGTCGCAAGTGCCCGAGCGAATCTCGGCGGTCGTCTCCAGCGATCCGCGCGTGTCTTTCAGGGAGTCGCGCGGGACCATCGCCGAGACAGTGCTCGAGTTGTGCGACGATCCAAAAACCGCGTGGCCGCTGTTGGTCACGACCGCGGATCACGCGCTGCTGGACGCAGCCACAGTCGATGAATTTGCGCGTCACGCAGGGGAAGCGGACGTCGCGGTTGGCGTCGTCGAGCGCGACGTCCTGATGCAGCGCTTCCCAAGCGCCGAGCGGACGTGGCTCAAGTTCCGCGGCGGCGCATATACCGGTGCTAACCTGTTCGCGCTCCGATCGCCTGCGGTCCGGCCCGCGATCGAGCTTTGGCGCGCCGTCGAGCAGGATCGCAAACAGGCGTGGCGGGTGATGTCCGTTCTCGGGCCGGTGACGCTGATCCTGGTCGGGCTGCGGTTGGTCAGCCTGAGCGAAGTGCTCGCCCAGCTCGGTGGCAGGCTTGGGATCAAAGTGCGAGCGGTGGAGCTCTCGAACCCGTTCGCCGGGGTCGACGTCGACAAACCGGCTGATCACACGCTCGTCGAGGCGATCCTGGCGGGCAAGGCATGAGCGACCTTGCCGTCTACGACATGGACCGGACGGTCACGCGTCACGCAACGTACACGCCCTTCCTGCTGCATTGCGCGACGCGCCGCGCGCCGTGGCGGCTCCTGTTCCTGCCAGTAGTCATCCTGTCGATGCTTGCCTATGTGTTGAGCCTGATCGACCGCGCGAAGTTGAAAGAGATCAATCATCATTTGCTGCTTGGCCGGACGATCCATCCGCGCGACTTGAAGCCACTGGTCGAGAGCTTCGCCGAGAAGCAGGTCGCGACCAACATCCGCCCCGGCGCTCGTGCGGCGATTGCTCGCGACAGAGCCGAAGGTCGGCGCCTGGTCCTCGCGACGGCTTCGTATCGACTCTATGCGGATGCGATCGCGGAACGGCTAGGCTTCGACGACGTGATCGGTACGGGATCGATCATCGGGTTGGACGACCGCGTTCACGCCAAAATCGCCGGCGAGAACTGCTACGGCCCAGCCAAGCTCAGGATGATCGACGATTGGGTCGAAGCATCAGGGCTGAAGGGCGCGCACGGACATGTGCGCTTCTACAGCGATCATGTTTCGGACAGGCCAGCGTTCGAATGGGCGGATGAACCGGTCGCAGTAAATCCGCATGCGAAGCTCAGACGGCTCGCCATAGAGCGCAGGTGGGCGATCGAAGATTGGGGCTAATGCCGCCGCCTGACCACGTGAGAAGCACTGGGCCCCATCTCCTGTTGCCATAGTTCGGCGTAACAGTCCGGTCCGCACACTTCGCCATGAGAGGCATCGGCCCCACAACGACTGCATATTTCAGATTCAGCATCGGCGTGGAGTGGGACCAACAATGTTCGGAAATCACGAAAGAGCTGGAGCATGATCACCGCCTCGTCGGTGTCGCATTTGCGACAGCGCCGCCCCACCGCCAAACTAGAGAATGACTACTTAGTTCCGGTCACACCGCTTGGAGCGCGTTGGCAAAATCAGCGATCAGGTCGTCGGCATTTTCGCAGCCGATCGAGATGCGCACGAGGTTCGGCGTAATGTCGAGCTGTTTCTTGCGTTCGTCGGGCACCGATAAGTGAGTCATTGCCGCGGGCGCGCTGGCCAGAGTTTCAGTACCGCCAAGGCTGACAGCGAGATTTGCAATCTGCAGCGCGTCCAGGAAAGCGAAGGCCTCCTTCTCGCCACCCTTCAGGTAGAGCGAGAAGGTCGATCCGGCCCCGGTGCAGTGGCGCTTGAAGATATCCGCCTGACGTGACCCTTCTTCGAGAAAGCCGAGGTAGCCGATCTTTTCGACCTTCGGGTGACTCTTCAGGAAATCGCAGACCTTTGCGGCATTCTCGCCAGCGCGGTCCATGCGCATTTCGAGCGTCTCGAGGCTGCGAAGCAGCATCCAGGCAGTGTTCGGATCACAGATGGTGCCGATCGTGTTCCGGAAGCTTCGGATCTGATTGATTAGATTCTTTTCGCCAATGAGTGCGCCGGCGACGAGGTCGCTGTGCCCGCCGACATATTTGGTCAGGCTGTAGACAGTCAGGTCAGCGCCTTGCGCGAGCGGCTTGGCCCAGAGCGGGCCGAGGAAGGTGTTGTCGATCGCGATCGGCGGCTTTTCGCCTTCGCCGAAAGCGGCATCGACCGCGGCACGGACCGCCTCGACGTCCACCAGCTGGTTGGTCGGATTGGCCGGGCTTTCGAGATAGATCAGGCTGACGCGGCCCTTTTCCTTCCCCTTCGCGATCGCGGCGTCGATTTCCTCACGGGTCGCGCCCGACGGAAAGTCGACCCAGGAGACGCCGAACTGGCCGAGGATCTTGGCAATCAGCGTCTCTGTCGCGGCGTAGAGCGGACCCGAATGAACGACGCAGTCGCCGGGCCGGACGAAGGTCATCAGCAGGGTTGCGATCGCCGCCATGCCGCTTGAGAAAGCGAGGGCGTCGTCGGCATCCTCCCAGACCGCGAGACGGTCCTCGAGGATTTCCTGGTTCGGGCCGTTGAAGCGCGAATAGATGAGGCCCTCGGCGCCGCCGGGGCGCTTGCCGGTCACGCCTTCGAAGAAGCGCTTACCAGCCGCGGCATTCTCGAACACGAACGTCGACGTGAGAAAGATCGGCGGCTTTAGCGAACCTTCACTGAGCTCCGGATCGAAGCCGTAGCCGAGCATCAACGTCTGCGGGCTGAGCTTGCGGTTGCCGATCTTGGTTGGGGACGGACGCGGCGAGCGGTTATGGGAGATAGCGCCGCTCAGTTCATTCTCGGTAGGCAATTGGTGTCTCCTGATTTGGCGCCGGCATTAGCGCCAACGGGAGCGCAGCGCCAATCAACACCGTCGGCTCCGCCGATAAGGTCAGCTTGTCATCAGCCCGGGATGGCGATGGCACTCAGCTGCCGCCCATAATCGGCTTCGCCGCGGTTGGTCGCCCGGCGGAAACTGAAGAAACGGTCCGAGTCGCCGTAGGTGTCCAGATTGAGGGCTTCGACTTCGCCAATGCCGGCGGCGATCAAGCGGTGTACGACATAGTCTTCGAGGCTGAAATGCGGTTTGTCCGAGGGCCCGACCATGAAGAAGCGCGCGTTGTCGGGGTCATGTTCCAGAAAGCGTGCGCGGAAAGCCTCGTCCACCTCATAGTTGGGCTGAGCGATGCAAGGACCGACTGCGGCATGGATGTTGTCGCGGCGCGAGCCGAGCTTCTCCATCGCTTCGACGGTTGCATCGGTCACGCCTGCAAGCGCCCCACGCCAGCCCGCATGGGCCGCGCCGACAATCACTCCGTGATGGTCGGAGAACAGGACCGGCGCGCAATCGGCAGTCAGGATGCCGAGCAGCAGGTTGGGCGTGTCGGTCACCATCGCATCGGCACGCGGTCGTTCCCCCTTTGGCCACGGACGCGTAGCGACCACGACGTCGGCCGAATGGACCTGATGGACCGTGGCCAGCTGCGCCTCCGGATAAAGCGCGGCAATTGCCAGGCGCCGGTTGCCTTCAATCGCTTCGGGGTCATCATTGCTGCCGAAGCCGACGTTGAGGCCGGCACATTCACCCAAGGAAATTCCGCCTCGCCGGCCGAGGAACCCGTGCGGCAGCTGCCCCAGGCTGACCGCACGTACGACCTCGACGTCGTTCAAAGCACCTTCCGCATGATGATGTCTTCGTCCGCCTGATTGCCCACCATGAAGTCGTAGCGCCCCACCGCTTCGAATCCATAGCGGTCATAGAAGCGGCGAGCGCGCTCGTTGTCGATGAAGACGGTGAGGTAGAGCTCCTCGAAGCCCTGCCGTTTGGCCTCGTCGATCGCCCATTCGGTCAGCCCCCCGGCGATACCGGTGCCGAGATGACCTTTCAGGACATAGATTTGCCGCAGCTCCAGCGCGCGCTTTTCCGTTTCGACCGGGAGAGCGGACGGGCCGAGCTTCACATAGCCGACCACCTCGCCCTCCACCTCCGCAACGCGAAAGCGATAGCGTGGATCGCGAAACTCTGCGGCCCAGGCTTCGGACGAGAATTTGGCAAGGAAAGCGGTTAGGTCTTCGGGGCTGTAGAGGTGTGCAAAGGTTTCGCAGAAGCTCCTGCGAAACACCCGATCAATTGCCGGCAAGTCGGCCTCGGTGGCGTCGCGGAAGTTCATGCGAATCCTGCCGGCGTCGGCCAGTCCGGCGAATGAATCGCGATCACCTTGAACAACTCGCCCATTTGTTCGCGAGAGGTCAGGCGCGCGAGACCGATCTGGACTTCGTCCGCGCGATCCGGATTTGCGCGCGATAGCGACTGTGCCCGCGCATCGATGCCGAGGCGGATCAGCCATTCGCCCTGCCCTACGATCGAGGTCACCGTCGCGCCCGCATCACGGGCTGCGCTTGCCAGAGCTTCGAAATCGACATGAGCCGTCAGGTCCTGCTCTCCCGGATCGGCGAGCACTGGAGCGAAGCGATGACCCCGCATGGCCTGAAAGGTGTCGCCGCGGCCGCTGCGCTCGTACCCATAGTCGATGAAGAGCGCGACCCCGCCCTTGGCGGCAAGA
>JAFBAM010000205.1 GCA_019247755.1 Sphingomonas sp. | reverse complement strand
CACCCTCGATTTCGACCTTGGTGAAATGGCCGACACCATCCGCGAGACCACGCGGCGCTTCTCCGACGACAAGATCGCGCCGATCGCCGCCGAGATCGACGAGAAGGACGAGTTCCCGCGCCACCTCTGGCCGCAGATGGGCGAGCTCGGGCTTCACGGCATCACCGTCGAGGAAGAGTTCGGCGGCCTCGGCCTCGGCTATCTCGAGCATGTCGTCGCGCAAGAGGAAGTGGCGCGCGGCTCGGCCTCGGTGGGGTTGAGCTACGGTGCCCACTCCAACCTCTGCGTCAACCAGATCCGCCGCTGGGGAAATTCGGACCAAAAGAACAAATATCTCCCCAAGCTGATCAGCGGCGAGCATGTCGGGGCGCTGGCGATGAGCGAGGCGGGCGCGGGCAGCGACGTCGTCGGCATGAGGCTGAAGGCCGAGAAGAGCGGCAACGGCTATCGCCTCAACGGCACCAAGTTCTGGATCACCAACGGCTCCGAAGCGAACACTTTGGTCGTCTATGCCAAGACGGGCGAGGGCAGCCGCGGCATTACCGCCTTCATGATCGAAAAGGACATGGAAGGTTTTTCGATCGGCCAGAAGGTCGACAAGCTCGGCATCCGCGGCTCGCCGACGGCGGAGCTGGTGTTCGACGATTGCTTCGTCCCGCCCGAGAATATCCTCGGTGAGGAGAATAAGGGCGTCGAGGTGCTGATGAGCGGCCTCGATTATGAGCGGACCGTGCTCGCCGGCATGCAACTGGGCATCATGCAGGCCTGTCTCGACACGGTCCTGCCCTACGTCCGCGAGCGCAAGCAGTTCGGCAAGCCGATCGGGTCGTTCCAGCTGATGCAGGCCAAGATCGCCGACATGTATGTCGCGCTCAATTCGGCGCGCGCTTACGTCTACCAGGTTGCCAAGGCCTGCGACGCCGGCCGCACCACCCGATACGACGCCGCGGGCGCGATCCTACTCGCATCGGAAAACGCAGTGAAGGTGGCGAACGAAGCCGTGCAGGCGCTGGGCGGCGCCGGCTACACAAAGGACTGGCCGGTCGAACGCTATTATCGCGACGCCAAGCTTCTCGACATCGGCGCCGGTACCAACGAAGTCCGTCGCATGTTGATCGGCCGTGAGGTGATCGGCGTTTGATATGCTAATGTCCCCTCCAGGGGGACCGCCGATGCGACATTGGGCTCTTGCTGCGCTGTTTCTTGCTGCGTGCCATCCTCAGACGAAGCAGCTTTCATACGAGGGCGCTGATAAGACGACCGACGCGGCGCGAATCGAGCACGGCAAACGCCTGACCTACATCCTCGACTGCCGAGGTTGCCATGGGGAGAACCTCCAGGGCGAAGACATGTCGGACAAGCCCGAGGACGGCGCCATCTATTCGCCCAACGTCACGTTACTCGTGAGCAAGTACAGCGATGCCCAACTCGATCAGCTCCTCCGTCACGGCAAGCCGAGAGACGGCCGCGAATTCTGGTTCATGCCGGTCGAGAGCTTCCAGTTCCTGAGCGATGAAGACTTTGCTGCTTTGAGGGAGTACCTGCGGACGCTGAAGCCGGGGGGTAGGCCGCTGCCACCATTCAAGTTTAATGCCGTGGAATACAAAGACGTGGAGCAGGGCATCCTTGGGAATGCGCAGGCGCAAATCCGCAAATATCGCGATCACCCGCCCGCGGATATGGGCGCTCAATATGCCTGGGGACGATATCTTGCCCAGACGGCCTGCTCAGAGTGTCACAATAATGCGCTGCAAGGCTGGCCAAACTTCACGCCAAGCCTCGACATTGCCGGCGCTTATTCAAAGCCCGAGCTGACGCAGCTGCTGACGGACGGTAGAGGGAAAATGGGCAAGGATGTGGGACCAATGTCCCGTGTAGCCCGTCGTAATTTCTCGCACCTTACTCCGCGCGAGCGGGAAGCAATCGTCGACTATGTCCTCGCTAGGGCCAACCAGCCTGCAAAGCGCTAATCGCCCATTTACCGGGGTGTGATCGCGCCGTCGGCAGCGCCAGGGCTCTGCGCCGCGAGATCAAGCGTCAAAGTGCCGTGCTCATCGGCTGCGACGCGTGGAAGAAATTTGACCGGAGGAGCGGGGAGCTCCCGTGCCGATCTTGTCGGCGCTGCCAGCGGCAATGCGGCGAAAGCAAAATGACTGTGGTCGCGCTCGTCGAGTGACTCAATGAGGTTGTAACCGGCTCGCCGGAGCACGGCGTCGATTTGCCGGTGAGTAACCCCCGGGTTCCTCATGATGTCGATTGCCCGGTCGAGCAGGTGATAGGAATTGGGAACGCCGCCGACGGCGCGATTATGAGCGACGGTGCGGAAGGTGCTGGTCACGGTGCCATATCCGCGGATCAGCCGCGCCGCGCTGCCGATCTCCGACGCGGAATCGCGAAAGGTCAGCGTCGGCAGCTGCTTCGCATTCGAAGCCGAACCGATGACCAAGACCGCGCTGACAGCGGCCGCAATTCGCGCCAAAGTAACCACGCCCGCCACTTATCGGAGGGGCGAGTTGCGCCTCCAGTGCTCAATCCCGGCTGTGCCGGATCGGGGCGTCCGCGACCGAGCGGCTAGCCCCAGATCTTCACGCGCTTGTCTGGTGCGAGATAGAGCTTCTGTCCCGGCTTCACGCTGAATGCGGGATACCAGGCGTCGAGGTTGCGAACGGTAAGCGCCCTGAACTGCTCCGGCGCGTGGCCGTTGGTGAGTACGATCTGGCGAAGCGTCTCCGGCCGCGACTTCACTGCCCATGACTGCGCATAAGCGAGGAAGAAGCGCTGGTCGCCAGTGAGGCCATCCTTCACCGGCAGGTCCTTGTTGCCGATCGCCGCCCGATACGCATCATAGGCCGCCGCGAGGCCGGCGACGTCAGCAATATTCTCGCTGAGCGTCAGCTTGCCGTTCACGTGCAGCCCCGGCAGCGCCTCATATTGGTCGAACTGGGCCGCGAGTGCGTCGCCGGCCGCCGTGAACTTCTTGAAGTCCGCCGGCGTCCACCAGTTGCGAAGCGCGCCCTGCGCGTCGAACAGGGCACCGCCATTGTCGAAGCTATGGCTGATCTCGTGCCCAATGGTCGCGCCGATCCCGCCATAGTTGAAGGCGGCGTCGGCGGTCGGGTCGAAGAAGGGCTTCACCAGGATTGCCGCCGGGAAGTTCAGAGCATTCTGCACCGGCAGGTTCACCGCATTCACCAGCTGCGGCGGCATCCACCATTCCGCCCGGTCCATCGGCTTCCCGATCTTGGCGATCTGGTGCTTGTACTCCGCGAGCGCGGCATTCTTTTGGTTGGCATACGCGTTGTCAGCCGCGATCTGCAGGCCGGAATAATCACGCCAGGTGTCGGGATAGCCGACGCCCACGACGATATTCTGGACCTTCTTCAGCGCCTCTTCCTTGGTCGAAGGCGCCATCCAGTCGATCGCCTTCACCCGCTTGGCGAAGGCGGCCTTGATGTTATCGACCATCTTCTGAATTTCGGCCTTGGACGAGGCCGGGAAATATTTGTCGACATAGGCCTTGCCGACGGCGTCCTGCAGCGCGTTGCTGGTCGCGTTGAGCGCAAGCGCGTCCCGCGGACGCTGCTGCGGCGTGCCGGCGAGCGTCGTTCCATAGAAAGCGAAATTC
>JAFBAM010000190.1 GCA_019247755.1 Sphingomonas sp. | reverse complement strand
GCGGCTCTTGTCGCGGCCAGCCCCGCCGCGGCCCAATATTACCCGCAGCCGCAGCCTGCCTATGGCTACAACAACGGCTGGGGCATGGTCCGTTCGCTCCAGGTTCGCATCGACAACGTCGAGCGTCAGATCAACCGGCTCGACCGCCGCGACCGGATCGGCGATCGCAGCGCCGACCGCCTGCGTGACGAGGCGAACGACATCGAGCGCCGCCTGCACCGGGTCGGCCGCAACGGCCTGAACCCGTACGAGGCGCGGAACATCGAGGTCCGGATCGGACGCCTCGAGCAGCGCGTGCAGTTCGCCATGAACGACCGCGACGGGCGCTATGGCCGCGGCGACGACCGCTGGGGCCGCCACGACCGCGACTAAGTTGCGTGGGAGTAGCGTAAGGGAAGGCGCTCCGGCGGGTATGCTGGGGCGCCTTTCTCTTGTTGGACGCTCGACTTTGCCCTTTTGAGGTCCGCTGGCTATAGCTGCCGCAACCTCATCATCGCCGCAAAGGGAGCCCTTTTTCCATGGCCATCACGCCGCTCATGCCCGTCTATCCGCGTTCGCCGGTGAGGCCCGTGCGCGGGGAAGGGGTCTATCTCTACGGCGAGCAGGGCGAGAAATATCTCGACTTCGCGGCGGGGATCGCGGTCAACATCCTGGGTCACGGACACCCGCACCTCACCAAGGCGATCCAGGACCAGGCGGCGACGCTGATGCACGTCTCCAACCTTTACGGGTCACCGCAGGGCGAGGCGTTCGCGAAGCGGCTGTGCGACAATACGTTCGCCGACACGGTCTTCTTCACCAACTCGGGTGTCGAGGCGGTGGAATGCGCGATCAAGACCGCGCGCAAATATCATCATGCCAAGGGCAACCCGCACAAGCATGACCTGATCACCTTCTCGAACGCCTTCCATGGGCGGACGATGGCGGCGATCAGCGCTACCGACCAGGCGAAGATGATCGACGGGTTTGCGCCGCTGCTGCGGGGCTTCAAGGTGCGCGAATTCAACGATCTCGAAGGTGCGTTGGCAGCGATCGACGAGAATACCGCGGGCTTCCTGCTGGAGCCGGTGCAGGGCGAAGGCGGCATCCGCCCGGCGACGCAAGAATTCCTGGCAGGCCTTCGGGCAGCCTGCGACGAGCATGACCTGATGCTCGTGTTCGACGAGGTCCAGTGCGGCGTCGCCCGTTCCGGCCGGCTCTACGCCTACCAGCACTACAACGTGGTCCCCGACATCATGGCGAGCGCCAAGGGTATCGGCGGGGGCTTCCCGATGGGCGCATGCCTGGCGACCGAAAAGGCTGCGGCCGGCATGGTCATCGGCACGCATGGATCGACTTACGGCGGCAATCCGCTGGCGATGGCGGCCGGGCAGGCGGTGTTCGACATCGTCGCCAATGAGGAGTTCCTGGCCGACGTCCGCCTTAAGGGTGAGCGCCTGCGTTCGGCGCTCGAGCAGATGATCCCCAACCACGACCACATTTTCGAGAGCGTTCGCGGCGTCGGCCTGATGCTCGGCATCAAGATGAAAACCGACAGTCGGGCGTTCGTGACCTACCTACGGACCCGCGGTCTGCTGACCGTTGCAGCTGGCGACAATGTGATGCGCGTGCTGCCGCCGCTGACCATCGATGAGAGCCACATCCGCGAGTTCGTAGAGACCCTGTCGGCAGCTGCGGCGGATTATGAGGCGCCCGCGCAGGCGGCATGAACCGAGGTCCGATGGGCCGGCTACAAGGCAAGATCACGCTCGTCACCGGTGCCGCACGCGGCATCGGCGAAGGGATTGTCCGCGCCTTCGCGAGAGAAGGCGCCACGATCTGGATCACCGACATCGATGAAGAGGGCGGCAGAGCGCTCGCCGAAGAACTCGGCCCTCCTCACCGGTTCGCGAGGCTCGACGTCGCGGTGGAGGAAGACTGGGCCGTCGTCGATCGGCTGGTTGCTGCCGAGGGCAGGCTCGACGTGCTCGTTAACAATGCCGGCATCACCGGGTTCGAAGATGGGCCGGCGCCACATGATCCCGAAAATGTGAGCCTCGATGAGTGGCATCGCGTCCACCGGGTCAACCTTGATGGCACTTTTCTGGGATGCCGCGCGGCCATCCGCGCGATGCGGCCACAGGGCACGGGTTCGATCATCAACATGTCGTCCCGGTCCGGCCTGGTCGGGATCCCCGGCGCCGCAGCCTATGCCTCGTCGAAGGCCGCGATCCGCAACCACAGCAAGAGCGTCGCCTTATGGTGCGCGGGGCATGGCACGAAGATCCGCTGCAACTCGGTTCACCCGGCCGCGATCCTGACGAAGATGTGGGACGACTTGCTCGGCAACGGGCCCGACCGTGAGCAAAGGATGGCCGCCATGGTCAAGGACGCGCCGTTGAAGCGGTTTGGGACGGTCGAGGAGGTGGCCGAGCTGGTCGTCTTCCTCGCCTCCGACGAAGCGCCCTACATCACGGGGTCGGAGTTCGACATCGATGGCGGGCTGCTCGCCGGGACGGCGGCTTCGCCGGGCGACTGACAAATAAGGTGCCGCCGCGCGTGGAGGGGTACGCGCGGCGGACTTTGAACTACTTCGGAAGAACGACGGTATCGATCACGTGGATGATGCCGTTCGACTGCATCAGGTCAGTCTTCGTTACGGTCGACGTGCCCCCGTTCTCGTCGGTGAGGACGACGTTTCCACCTTGCACCGACGCCTTCAGCTTGCCGCCTTCAACCGTCTTCAGCGATGCGGTGCCGCCGCCGGCCTTGATCGCGGCGAGGATGGTCTTCGCCGAATAGCGTCCGGGGACGACGTGGTAGGTCAGGATGCCCGCGAGCTTGTCGCGATTCTCCGGCTTTAGCAGGGTATCGACGGTTCCCGCCGGCAGCTTCGCGAACGCGTCGTTCGTCGGCGCGAAGACCGTGAAGGGGCCCTTGCTCGCGAGCGTGCTCGTCAAGTTCGCAGCCTTAACCGCGGCAACGAGGGTGGAGAAATCGGGCGAGGCTGCAGCAGCGGCAACGATATTGCCGTGTGGGGCTGCGGCGGTGGCGCCGGTGAGCGGCATCACGGCTGCCGCGGCGGCGATGATCAGCTGGAACTTACGCATGGGGATTCCTTTCGGCTGGGGAGGCCCTGCCGACTAACGGGCGCGCCGGACCGCCGACATACGGCATTTGGGCCAGCCCGCCGGGACCGCAGCGCGGTTGTCCGCTCGCTCTTCGCACCCTATCTTTTCGGCCATGCCCGAAATCGAGCTCAAGACCGACGTCGCGATCGGCGTCGCAATCCCGTCGCGCAATGCGCGTGGCCGGATCGCGCGCCTGGGTCCCGTGGTCGACACCGTCCTTGCCAACCACGGCTATCCGCCGGTGATCGAGAATCTGCTGGCCGAAGCGCTGACGCTGACGGCGCTGCTGGGCGCGCTGCTGAAGGAGCCGCAAGGCCAGCTGACGGTCCAGGCGCAGACCGAGGGCGGGATCATCGACCTGATGGTCTGCGATTATCTGGGTGGCGAGTTGCGCGGCTATGTCCGGCACGATGCCGAACGCGTGGCCGAGCTTGGTGGCGAGCCCACGCTCGAGGAGCTGTTCGGCAAGGGCTATCTCGCCATCACCTTCGACCAGCCGGTCGCCAAGGAGCGCTATCAAGGCATCGTTCCGCTCGAGGGCAAGAACCTCGGCGAAGCGGCGCAAAGCTATTTCGCTCAGTCGGAGCAGATCCCGAGCCTCGTTCGCCTCGCGGCGGAGAAGCGCGGCGAGCATTGGTTCGCGGGCGGGCTGCTGCTGCAACACCTGCCGGAGGGTGAAGAAGGGCGCGAGCGGCTGCACACCCGGCTCGACCATCCCGACTGGCCCCACGTCGCGATTCTCGGCGGCTCGGTGAAGCCGGAAGAGCTGACCGATCCCGACCTCCCGCTCGACGACCTGGTCTGGCGGCTGTTCCACGAGGAAGAGGAGTTGCGGACGCTGCCACCGGTCAAGCTCAGCCGAGGCTGCCGCTGCGACCCCGATTACGTTCGTTCGGTCATAGCGCGCTTTCCCGCCGACGAACGGGAAGCGATGGTCGGAGAGAACGGGCTGATCACGGTTGATTGCGCCTTTTGCTCGTCGAGCTTCGCAATCCAGCCGAGTGAGCTGACCTGAGACAGCCGCAAATTCGGATTACTGCCGTTAATGGCTCCGTGCTAATGGGCCGCGGTGGTCGTTAAACCGACTCTCGTTAAGCGCTTTGGCGCAGCTGCCGCGGCGGGGGCCCTAATTGGCGCCACGCAGCTGCCGACTCTTGCCCAGACGGCGCCTGGGCTGTGGGAAATCAGTGGCGTGCCGGGCGCCAAGCTGCCGGTCCGTCAATGTGTCGCCGAGGTCGCCGCGCTCGCGCGGTTCGAGCATCGCGGCAAGGCTTGCACGGCGAAGGTCCTGAAGAATGCCGGAAGCTCGGCCTCTGTCGAATATAGCTGCGGGGCCGCTGGCTTCGGCCACAGCGATATCGACGTCATCACCCCGCGGTCGCTGAGGATCAGTACGCAAGGAATCTCGGACGGACTGCCGTTCAATTATGTGCTGCAGGCCCGGCGCGTCGACGACTGCCCGAAGAACACGACGGCCGCTCTTCGCCATTAAGGCCTCGTTTAACCATCTTAAGCTAAAGCGATGATTGTGCCGGATTTGGCACGCTTTCCTCCCAATCGGGCTCTGCCCGGTTCACTGGGCCGCCGTCTTCGGATCGGCGGCCCTTCTTTTAGGGGCAACCAGCGCCTAAGTGCGCGCGCGTGCAAAATGCGGTTGTCCTTCTGTCCGGCGGGCTCGATTCTATGGTTTGCGCGGCGATGGCTCGTGAGCAGGGCTTCAGCGTCATCGCGCTTACCGTCGATTACAACCAGCGGCACCGCGTTGAGCTCGATGCCGCGCGAAAGATCGCGAGCGAGCTTGCCGACCGCCACATC
>JAFBAM010000139.1 GCA_019247755.1 Sphingomonas sp. | reverse complement strand
TACGAAGGCTTCGTTGGCCGCATCGGGGCAACGCCGACACTGATCGAGCGCGACGGCAATATCCCGCCGTTCGCCGAGCTGATCGCGGAGCGGACGCGTGCGCAGTCGATCCTTGGCGGGAGCCTGGCCCTTGCTGCTTGAGTTCCAACGCGACTTTGCCGCGGTGATCGGTGCACGCGCCGAAGGGCCCATGCGCATCTATCGCAACACGTCGCTCGGCGGCTGTGTCGATGCGCTGCGCGACAACTTCCCCGCAGTTGCGCGGCTGCTCGGCGACGAGATGTTCGAAGCCATTGCCGCTGAACACGCCAGCCAATGTCCCCCGCGACGACCGGTCCTTGCCCTCTACGGCGCGCGCTTCTCCGATTGGCTAGAAGAGCAGCCATGGGTTCGCGAGGTGCCGTACCTTCCCGACGTCGCGCGCATCGAGCGACTGCACATCGAGGCTTTGTTCGCGACCGACGAGGAATCGCTCCGCCTCGATGAGCTGCAAGGCCGTGAGGACTGGCTTGCATTGCGCCTGGCGCTTCACCCAGCGGCGCGTTTCGACTGGCTGACCTCCCCCGCCCGCAGCATTTGGCAGTCACAGCGTGACGAGCTCGACGGCGAGCTCGAGTTCGACTGGCAGGCCGAAGGCATCTTGCTGACTCGCCCCGGCCTCGAGGTCCAGCCGACCGCGCTCGATCGCGCCGGCCATCGCTTCCTCTTCGGGATCCGCCTCGGCGAAAGCGTTGGCGACGCCGCCATCGCCACCGCTTCTCTCTACCCCGAGACCGACATCGGCTCGCTGTTCGCATCACTCGTCAACGCCGGCGCCTTCGCCGCTTCATCCCACAGGAGCTGACCATGACCGACACGACCGCTACTTCCCCCGCCCCGACAGCCGCGTCCCTCAATTGGCGCGCACCGTTTCAGCTGCTCGCCAATGTTGGCGCGAGGCTGTTCCCACCCTCGCTACTGCTGCTCGTCGCGCGCCTTGGCGTCGCTGCCGTCTTCTTCATGTCCGGCCGAACCAAGATCGAGGACGGGACCTGGCTGACGCTGAGCGACGGCGCCTTCGAGCTGTTTCGCACCGATTACGCCTTGCCGTTCATCGCGCCGGTTCCCGCGACTTACGCCGCCACCACGGCCGAGCATCTGTTTCCGATCCTTCTCACGCTTGGGCTGTTCACCCGCTTCTCCGCCTGCGGACTACTGGTGATGACCTCGGTGATCGAGATCTTCGTCTATCCGGACGCCTGGCCGACGCACCTCAGCTGGGCCGGCCTGCTGCTTCCGCTGATCGCGCTCGGCGGGGGCAAGCTCTCGCTCGACCGCCTGTTCAAGATTCCCTGACTGGATGAGGTTCATCTGCGTTCTGGCGCATCCCGAGCCCGCCAGCTTCACCGCAAGCCTGGCGCGGCACGGGATGAAGGCGCTGGAGCAGTCCGGCCATTCGGTCGACCTTGTCGATCTCTACGCCATCGGCTTCGATCCGATCAGCGACCGCCGCAATTTCGTGGCGGCCGCAAACCCCGACCGCTTCGACCAGCAGGATGAGGAAAGGCACGCAGCGGCCACTGGCGGCTTCTCAACCGAGCTCCAGCTGGAGATGGATCGGCTCGCAGCCTGCGATGTGCTCGTCCTCCAATTCCCGATCTGGTGGCTGGGAATGCCGGCGATCATGAAAGGCTGGATCGACCGGGTGTTTGCCATCGGGCGAACATATGGCGGCGGTCGCTGGTTCGATCGCGGGTTGATGCGCGGCAAACTCGCCATGCTTGCCGTGACGATCGGCGGTACCGAGCAAGCCTATTCCGAATGCGGCATCTACGGTCCCGCGCTAGATATGCTACGGCCCATCAATCACGGCATTCTGGGCTTCTGCGGCTTCGACGTTGTGGAGCCCTTCCTTGCCTACGCGCCCGCCCGGAAAGGCGACCAAGAACGCGACGAAATCTTTGCGGAATATGCCGGCCGGTTGCGCCACATTGAACGCGCGCCGCGCCTGCCGATGCTGCATTCCGACGACTACGAACATTTCGTACTGAAGACCTCCCGGCACGAAGCGACGCGCGCCGCCTAGGCCGCGCCGCGCTTTGCCTTCCCGCTATCGCACAGATGCGGGAAGGGCATTGGAGGCAGGGCCGTCCGCCATGCCAAAAGAATCCTGCAAACAATCCCAGTTGCAGGTGTCGAAATGCCCCAGACGCACGCTTTCCAGATGATCGCCGAGATGAAGGAATTCGCCGGCTTCAGCGGTGCTGAGCAGCGCTATATCCGCCGTTCGCTCGACGTTGCGGCGCTGGGCATCGGTGCCGCGCAGCGCTGGGCTCGCCACGACGACGAGGAAAGCGGCATCAACACGCAGGCGCGGCTCTATCGCACATTGCTTCCGCTGATCCGCGCAAGCATTCCCGATGACCTCGCCGTCGACGCCGCCGCGGAGGTCA
>JAFBAM010000123.1 GCA_019247755.1 Sphingomonas sp. | reverse complement strand
GTCTGAGTCGACCAGACCTGCCCGCCGGTGCCAGCGTCGAAGGCTCGGACGGTACCCATGGTGTCAATCGTGAAGATCTTGCCGTCAGCCACGATAGGCGCGGCTGCGAGGCGCGCCGTGAGCGAGCTTCCGCGGCCAGCTTGGATGCTGAACGCGCGACCGAGCGCGTTGCCCAGCGCGAGATGACCGTTCGATTTGGACGGGTTGCCGCCGGACTGCGTCCATTCCGTGTTGGCGACAGGTTGCGGCAGAGCCATCGGAAGAGAAGCGGTGGTCGGGTCGACGGTGACGTCGCCCTCGCCTGTCAGGACCGCGATGCGCTGACCGAGGACGGGCGTCGAAGGCCCCTTGCCCTTCTTGAAGACGCCGCAGCCGCTCGCCGCGATGGTCATTCCAATGAGAAATGCGACTCGGAAAGACTTGTTTCTGGTCATGAATGAGGTCCTATTGGGCCTGAGGCACGAACGCGGCGCTGGCGTCCACGCCAAGCGAGCCGGCGACCTGCACGGCACGGGCGCGGATAGTTTCGGGAGCGCCATTGTCCTTGGCGATGGCGGCATAGAGCTGACCGGCTTCCTGCTTCTTGCCCTGCTTGATCAGCGCGAGCGCGGTCATCTCGCCGGCCGTTCCGAACCAGGGCTCGCCCGGCTTTGCCAGCGGGGCGAGGCGCGCGATAACCTCTTCAGGTTTGAGACTGTCGAACTCGAGGGCGGTTTGGCGGATCAGCGCCGCCCGGCGATAAGGATCGGGCATGCCGCTATCATCGGCGATCGACTTGTAGATGCCGAGCGCCCGCTTCGTGTCGTTCTGCTGCAGCGCAAGAGCCGCGCGCGCGAACTTTGCGGAAGCACTAACGGCCTTGCTGCCGCTCTTCGAGAGCTCATCCAGCTGTTGGGGCGCTTGCGACGTGTTGCCGCTGCCGATCTGCTTGTAGACCTCTGCCAGTTTCTCGGTCTCGGCACCGTGCACCTGCATCTGATGCTGCCGCCACCAGATCATGCCGCCGCTGACGGCCAGGAACAGCACCACAGCGGCGATCAGCCAGCTGCCGTTCTTCTTGAAGAAATCGCGCAGCTGGTCGCGGCGAAGGTTTTCATCGACATCGCGCTTGAAGGATTCACTGATATCCGGGGGCTGCGCCAAAGACGTTCCTAGTCCGCTCGCTCAAGGGGTCCACTTGCCGGTCGCTTCCCTTCCCCACCCATGATGAATGGAAGCTGGCGCCGCTCCGTCTAGCGGCTGTGGCGATAAAGGCAAAGGGGCGTCAGTCGACCCGTCGCCCGAGGTAGAGATAGGCCGGATCGAAGCCGGCTACGCGCTTCAACGCAACGAGGTTGAAGATAGTCAGGCGGCGGTTCTCGAGCGCGATCAGTCCCAAACGCCGGAGTTCCTGCAGAGTGCGGTTCACGTGGACGGAGGTAAGGCCAAGGCACTCCCCAAGCTCGACCTGGGTCAATGGAAAGTCGTAAGCATTGTCGCTCGACAGGCCGATCACGCCCAGCCTGACATTCAGCTCGCAAAAGAGGTGCGCCATGCGCCCGAGGGCGGATCGCCGGCCCAGGGAGAGCGACCACTCGCGCTGAATCGCCGCGTCGATGTTGGTCATCAGCCAATACAATCGGGTAAGATGTGGCGATCGCTCGGTAGCCGACTTCAGCCGCTCGTGCGGCACGATTGCCAGACGGCAATTGGTCATCGTGATAACGTCATGATCGAGGCTTTTGAGCGTGAAGCTGTGCAGATCGACGAAGTCCCCCGCGACATGAAGCTCTGCGACCTGCCGTTCGCCGGTCGGAAGGTCTTTCGCGCGGGCCATCCAGCCGTCGAGCAGGAGCATCGAATTCTGAAGCTCGATGCCATGGCGGATCGCAGTCTTGTCAGCCGGGATCTCGATCACTTCCGAAACGAGGCTCCGAATTATCCGCTCGTCTTCCGGGCTGACAGTGTCGCGAGCGCGAAGCTTTTGGAGGTGGGCATCGATCATGACTGAACCGAGAGGAACGCTAGCCGCCCTCATCGGTCGCCGACGCTAATCCAAGTTAGGATTTGGGCCGGTAAGTCTGGTCCGGCGTCGGGAAACTCCGCGCTCGGACTTCGTCCGCGTAGACCCGTGCGGCCTCCCCGATTCGTGCCGCCAAATCGTCGTACCGCTTCACGAAACGCGGCGTGCGCTCGAACATGCCGAGCATGTCATCGGTGACGAGTACCTGGCCGTCGCATTGCGCCGAAGCGCCGATACCGATGATCGGCGCGCCGACCTTCGCCGTGATGTCGTCGGCAACGGCCTCCAGCACGCCTTCGACGACGATGCAGAAAGCGCCGGCCTGATCGACCGCTCGCGCATCAGCGATGATCTTGTCCGCTTCCTTTTCCTCCCGCCCACGCGCGCCGTAGCCGCCGAGGATGTTCACGGCCTGGGGGGTGAGGCCGACGTGGCCGATCACGGGTATGCTGCGATGCGTCAGGAACTCGATAGTAGGCGCCATCGCTTCGCCGCCTTCGAGCTTCACCGCCGCGCAGCCAGTCTCTTTCATGATCCGTGAGGCGCACGTGAAAGCCTGCTCGGGCGAGGCCTCGTAGCTTCCGAACGGCATGTCGACTGCCACCAGAGCGTGCCAGCTTCCGCGGACAACGGCGGCGCCATGCGCGCACATCATGTCCATTGTTACCGGAATGGTGGAGGGCAGGCCGTAAATGACCTGGCCCAAGCTGTCGCCGACCAGCAGCATGTCGCAGTGCGGGTCCAGTAGCTGCGCCATCCGCATCGTGTAGGCGGTCAGCATGACGATCGGCTGCTCGGTCTTTCCGTCAACCTTGCGGCCGCGAATAGACGGCGCGGTCATGCGTTTGCCGGGTACGGGCGACGGCGTCGCCCGGCTGGTACTGGTATCGATCGTGAAGGTCGACATGGCGCGCGCTTCTAACGGCCAGCCGTAAACCCCGCCAGAGGGTCCGTTCCACCGTCGCAACAGACGGAACTTTCTAACGGCATTAGCGTCACAGCGGGCAAGTGCGCGGGCGAGCGCCCGTGTGAGCCGTGTTGGAGAGCTTCATGATCGATCGCCAATTGTTCGGCGACCTCAGCCTGGCGGTGCTGCTCGTGCTGCCGCTGCTGGCTTTCGCCCGACCTGCCCCAGTCCATCATCAGCCGATCGTTACCCCTGCAGCGGCCAAGGTCGCGACCGCCGACCGGGTACCGGCAGCGGGCCGTATCGGGCTACTGAGCTAGCGAAGCCAACCGCGCTGCCTCGAGTGCCGCGCAAACCAGAAGATCGTCCAAGTCAGCGCGGCAAGAAGCAGGAAGATCGCGATCTCATCGGTCGTGAGGAGATCACGGAATTTCGGCGTCGCGAACATGCCACCGAGCCATACGAGCATTCCGAGCAGTGAGATGAACATGACGCGCTCCGCCGCCCTGTGCCGGAGCACGAGCAGCAACGAGCCGAGCGCGCCGGCGACGAAGGCGAACGTCGACGCAGCAAGCACCCACTGCGGCTCCGCCTCGAACAGCGCCCGTTGATCGAGGGGCAGTGTCGCTGGATCGGTCAGCGTATGCATGACGAGGCCGGCACAACCGAGGACCATGAATAAGAGCGAGGCGATCGCGGCGAACATGTACCAGCCAGCGACCGGCCTTGGCTTAAAACGTTCGTCCAATCTGCCCTCCCGCACAACAACGGCGGTTATTCGTCAGCCGCCAGCCGCTCTTCCCAGCCGGCGCCCTGCGCCAGCGAAATCGAATCCAGAACCGCCGTCGACTGATCGCGGAGGATCGCGAACGCCCGGCGGATCGCGCAGGTCGCTTCGTCGTGGCAATCGCCGCACGGCGCGTAGAAATTGACGCTGGCGCAGGACACAAGCGCGATCGGTCCCTCCATCGTCCGCACGATCTCGCCGAACGAGATGTCCGCTGCCGGACGCGACAATTGATAGCCGCCCTTGGGACCGCGCGCGCTTTTCACCAATCCGGCCTTCTTGAGGTCAAGCATGATGAGCTCAAGATATTTGG
>JAFBAM010000217.1 GCA_019247755.1 Sphingomonas sp. | reverse complement strand
CCGGCATTTCGGTGCTCGTGGCCCAGCAATTTCAGGTTGCCAGGCAGGTGCTGTCGCACGGCATGATGCCGATCATCGAGCCTGAGGTGAACATCAAGAGCGCCGACCGCGCCCAAAGCGATGATCTGCTCCTCACCGCAATCCTCGAGGAACTGGACGAGTTGCCCGGGGGCCAGCAGGTGATGCTGAAGCTGTCGATCCCCGAAGAGGCTGGGCTCTTCCAGCCGCTGGTGGATCACCCGAAGGTGCTGAAAGTCGTCGCGCTATCGGGCGGCTTCAGCCGCGCCGAGGCCTGCGCCGAGCTCGCACGCAATCCCGGCATGATCGCGAGCTTCAGCCGCGCCCTTCTGTCGGACCTCCGCGCCCAGCAGAGCGACGAGGAGTTCAACAGCACGCTCGGGGCCGCGATCGACGAGATTCACCGGGCATCGACGTCGAAGGTTACGGCCTGACCTTGGAAGAAGCTGAGTTCGACCCGATCGACCTTCCACCGCCGAAGCGCACGCTTCCGGCGAAGCTCTACCTGATCAGCCCTCAGGACGTCGGCGGTCCATTCCCCGATCGCCTGAAGGCTGCGTTAGAGCCGGGCGTCGCGACGGCCTTCCAGCTCCGCGTGAAGGACGTCGACGAGCATGAGCTCGCCCGGCTCGCCGAACCGCTGCAGCGCATCTGCGCCGATGCCAACGTCGCCTTCATCGTCAATGACAGCATGGCGCTCGCCAAGCGCCTTGGCGCTGACGGTGTGCATCTGGGACAAAGCGACGGCGATGTGCGCGATGCGCGGGCCCTGCTTGGCCCCTCGGCGCAGATCGGCAAGACCTGCCACGACAGCCGTCATTTCGCGATGGAAGCTGGCGAGGCGGGGGCCGATTACGTCGCCTTCGGTGCCTTCTACCCGACGACGACCAAGCCCTCGAATTACCGCCCAGCGCCTTCGATCCTGACCTGGTGGTCGACCCTCTTCGAAATCCCCTGTGTGGCGATTGGCGGAATCACGCCTGAAAACGCGAAGCCGCTGGTCGATGCCGGCGCCGATTTCATCGCCGTTTGCCAGGCGGTGTGGGGGAAGGACGACACGGCGGCCGCAACCCAAGCCTTTGCAGAGGTTCTCGGCTGATTTACTCTCCCGCAACAGGGAGGCTTAAGCTTGGCGACCAAGAAGTCCGCGCCGGAGGAGGCATCGGAGCCGTGGATGGTGGTCAAGCTCCATGCGCTGAGCGAGCATCCGCCTGAAGTTCGGCCGGCGCGAACCAAGCGCAGGTGGATGGACGATTTCACGGATCGCCACGCCTACCGCTGCTTGCCTCTTACGATCGCCAATGCATCAGGCTGGGAAGTGCTCTGTCCGATCCCGCTGGAAGTCCGTTGGAACGGCGGCATGGCCAAGGAAGATATCGAGGTTATTGGCCTCAAGGACTTACCGGGCGGCGCGCCTGTCGACCATTTCTGCCGTTCTAATTTCTCACGTGGAATCATCACGTTCCATCTCGATTATGTGATCGAGACTGAAGCCGACTGGGGCATCCTCGCGACCGGGCCCTTCAACGATCCGAAGCCCGGCGCCGCGCCCCTAACGGGGATAATCGAGACCGACTGGCTTCCTTATCCGTTCACGATGAACTGGCAGCTGATGGAGCCGGGTATCACGCGCTTCGAGGAGGGCGAGCCCTTCTGCTTCTTCCTCCCGATCCCCTTGCGTACACTTCCCAATACCGAGCTGCAGATCGACCGATTGAGCGATGACCGCGCTCTTCAGACCCGGCACGACCAGTTCCGCGATGCCCGCAACGACTTCATGGCGCGCGTGAACGCGGGCGACCGGGAAGCGATCAAGGAGGCATGGCAGCGCCACTATTTCGTGGGGCGCCATCCGGACGGCGCGCTTGCTCCCGAGCACCTGAACAAGCTTCGATTGAGGGAGCCGGTCGACGTTCGCGCTGAGCGCACGAACAGGGCAACCATGATCGAGCCCGCGCAGAAAAATCCCCGTTGGGCGGACAACAGCCCGCTTAGTGTCATCCCGACCTACTCGGGCAAGGTGGATATCCTGAATCGGGCCCGCATGGACGGGGAAGGGCGGTTCACGCCGGGACCCGCGACCCAAATCGTGTCGACCCGCGTTGAAGCCGAAGCGCTCGGCCTCGATTTCCTTGTCGCCGATGACGTCATTGGCGAGACCGAGTGCGACCTTCTTGTACGCACGTTCGAGCAGCTCCAGGAGCTTGTTTTCGGCGCCTCTGAGGAAGCGTCCTTCTGGGACAAAAGGGGCATCTGGTACGCCGATGTCCTTGAGCACCGGCCCGATGCCGCGCTCATCATGATGACGGCGATGGGCCGCTGCCTCGCCGAGATGAAGCGCTTCTGGAAGCTCAAGGTGCCAGTCTATCCCGACGGGCTGCACATGATGAGCTGGAAGGCCGGCCTGTTCATGCCGCCCCACGCCGACAACGCCTACCCGGACGGTTCTGCGCACGAACTGGCGTACCGCGACCTTTCTGGCGTCCTGTATCTCAACGACAAGTTCCAGGGCGGGGACCTCTACATGACCGCCAAGGACGTCTTGCTGAAGCCGAAGCGCGGCACCTTGGTGTCGATGACCGGTGGGTTCCAGCACGAACATGGCGTGGTCCGCGTCGAGAGCGGGCTCAGAATCACCATCCCCTTCTTCACGACCTTCGACAAAAGCCGCGCGGACCCCGCGCTGGTTGCGCTCAGCGAGGCCGTTGCCGCCGCCGAGTGATCAGCCGGCTATCTGCGCCACCATCGATTTCAACGTACGCGCGTCCTCGATCGCGTGGCCGTGAATGTCGTTGTTGAAATAGCACCAGCACGATTTTCCGCTCTGCCGCTGCTCCATCAGCCAGTCGGTCCACCGAAGCAGCGCCTGGTCCGAGTAGCGCCCCTGATACTTGCCGCCGGTCCCGTGAAAACGAACGTAGGCCGTTCGGCCGCTCGCCCAGGGCGGCGACACCAGTCCTTTGAGATCGTGCGCGACAAATCCGACCCCGTGCCGGTCGAGCAGCGCCAGCACCTCTTCGTCATACCAGCTCTTGTGGCGGAACTCGACGACCTGCTCGAGATCGTCCGGGAGCCAGGACAGGAAATTTTCTAGCCGTTCGAGGTCTTTATGCAGGCTGGGTGGCAGCTGGTAGAGCAGAGGCCCGAGCTTCTCCTGAAGCGGCCGCGCCAGGGCAATGAACTGTTCGATTTCGGTCCGGCAGTCGAGCAGCTTCTTCATGTGCGTGATGAAGCGGTTGACCTTCACCGCATAGCGAAAGCCAGGCGGCGCCTTCTCGCGCCAGCTCTCGAATGTCGATGCTAACGGCACGCGGTAGAAGCTCGCGTTGATCTCGACCGTGTCGAACTCCTCCGCATATCGTTCGAACCAGCGCTTCTGCGGCAGGCCTTCGGGATAGAAGAGGCCGCGCCAGTGCTTGTACACCCAGCCCGAGCAGCCGACGTGAATTTTGGAAACAGTCGTTCGCTCCATCGTTGCAGCTGAACAACGTTGTCGCGCGAAGGGTTGCTACGGATGTTGAAAGTGATCGGAACGGCACTGCTGACGGCCTTCCTCACCAGCATGTTCTGGATCTGGTTTTACAACTTTATGCCGCAACCGCGGCCGACCGTGGCCCGCAGCGGTCCCGTCGTCACGGTGAAGCCGGAGAACGGGCCGCCGGTCGTCGTCGCCGAGCAGGTGCAGGTGCGGCCCTCCGGTCTCGCGCTCCCGGTGGTCGGCATCAAGCCCGACCAGCTCACCGACACTTACGACGCTGCCCGCGGCGCCGGACGACGTCATGACGCCATCGACATCATGGCCGCTGAAGGCACGCCGGTCATCGCCGCCGCTGACGGGACGATCGAGAAACTGTTCAACAGCTTCCGCGGCGGCATCACCGTCTACGAACGCTCCCCCGACCAGAAGTGGGTCTATTACTATGCCCACTTGTCCGCCTACGCGCCCGGCCTTGCCGAAGGGCAGCAAGTGAAGCGCGGCCAAGTGATCGCTCGCGTCGGCCATACAGGCGATGCCAGCCCTGACGGCCCACACCTTCATTTCGCGATCAATTCCATGGCGCCCGGCGAGCGCTGGTGGAACGGAACGCCGATCAATCCGTACCCCCTGCTTGCCGGGAAATAGGGCAGCGGCTAGGGAGCCGCCAATCTGCAGGCAGCTGCGGCGGCTCTTTCACCAGTCTTGGCAGGTAGGCGATCATGAAGATCAGCGGCGTGGACATCCGTCCCGGCAACATCATCGAATATGAAGGCGGCATCTGGCGCGCCGTGAAGATCCAGCACACGCAACCCGGCAAG
>JAFBAM010000056.1 GCA_019247755.1 Sphingomonas sp. | reverse complement strand
GCAGTCATCATCATCGGGAAGGCGCGGCCGTAAGCCGCGGCGCCGTCGACCACGGCCTTGTAGCCGGCGAGGTTCGATTGCGAGGAGAGGATATCCATCGACTGAGCACGCGTGATTCGCGGCATCCACTCCATCGCCAGAGCCTCGAGTCCGGCCGACGCATAGCCGTCGATCGCTTCCCGGCGCTTGAGTGGATCGAGCGCACCAACGAGGAGAGAATCCTTCTCCGCGCCTTTCAACGTCGCCGGATCCGGCCCGTTGATCGCAAGGATGATGCCCGCGCCCTTCAGGGTTTCGGCGCAGGTGCCAAGCTCCGCGCCCGCGTCCGCGAAGTCGATATCGGCGATCGAAGCGCCCTCGCCCGCGCCCTTTTCGACAGCCACTTCGGCGCCGAGCGCGACGAATTTCTTGACGGTCTCCGGGATCGCCGCGCAGCGCGTCTCGCCCGCCGCTTCCTTCAGGACGGCGATCTTCAAGCGATCGGTCTCACCAATAGGACTTGATGATGACGAGCGCGAGGAGCGCGATGATGAAGCAGGCCGCCGCGCCCCATTTCAGAAGCTTCGTGAACCGCGTGTAGTCGTCAACGTGGACCGCGACGTCCTGCGTCGGCGGGTTTGCCAGAATCGATTCATCTTCGGCCATCAAATTCCCCTCTTTCGAAATCCCTGCGTGGCAGCGTCCATAACAAGGCATTGGCCGCTTCGAAAACCCCCGCCGAGCGGAGCATCCCTTAAGCTGACCTTTACCCTCTCCCGCTATGACGGCGCGATGCGCGAAGAACCGACCCGTTCATTACTGCTGCTCGATGCGAATCCCGAGGAGCGTCGCCTGATCTCGGCCATTGCCGGACGGGCCGGCTGGAGCGTCGTCGGCGCCGCCGACGAAGAAATGGCGATCGCCCTGCTCCAAGGGCCCCACGGCCGCGAAGTGCTCTCCGTCCTGCTTGGGACCTGGGACGCGGAAAAAGGCCCGCAGCTTATTTCGGCTCTTCGCGAAGACCGCCCGAACCTGCCCGTCATCGTCCTATCCCACGGCGATACCGTCTCGGTCGCGGTGGAAGCGATGCGCGCGGGTGCCTCCGACTTCCTGGTGCGTCCCGTTGCGCCGGAGCGCCTGCTCGAGGCGCTGGCCGCCAACGCCGACCGCCGCCGCGCCGCCGGCGAACTTGCACCTTTGTCCGAAAAGCTCGCACCGCCACTCGCGCTGGAGCAACTGATCGGCGCCGCGCCCGATTTTCGCGCTGCGCTTGCGGTCGCTGCCAAGTCGGCGCGCAACCGCTTGCCCGTCCTAATCGTCGGCGAGCCCGGCACCGGTAAGGAAACCGTCGCCCGCGCGATCCACAGCGCCAGTCTCCGCGCCAAGGGGCCGCTGCTGACGCTCGATTGCAAGGCGATCGCGGCCAACATCATCGACAGCGAGCTGTTCGGTCATGAGAAGGGCGCCTTCCCGGGTGCCTTCTCGGCCAAGGTCGGCAAGCTGGTCCAGTCCGACGGCGGCACCCTGATCCTCGATGAGGTTTGCTGCCTACCGGAGCAGACCCAGGAAATGCTCGACCGCATGCTGGCGACCGGCGAAGTCCGCCCCGTCGGCCTGAACGGCAGCTATTCGGTCGATGTCCGCATCGTCGCGACGAGCAGCCGCGCGCTGCCGGAGGATTTCCACCCCGGCCTCGCCGAACGGATCGGCGCAACCACGGTCAACCTACCCCCGCTTCGCGAGCGGAGTGGGGATATCCCGGCGCTAGCCCGTCACCTGCTCCAGCGCATGTCCGAGCAGACGGGCATGAAAGCCCTGTCGATCGGCAATGACGCGCTGGCGATCCTGATGCGCTACGGCTGGCCCGGCAACGTCCGCCAGCTTGCCGGCGTACTGTTCCGCGCAGCGCTGCAGTGTGAAGAAAGCTCGCTCACCGCGCAGCACTTCCCGCATATTGCGATCCAGTCTCGCTACACCGGGCGCCGCACCGATTTCGCGCCAACGATCACCCAGGCAAGTAGCGACGAAGCGATCGCCGCGGCCCCGGGCGTGACGCTCTACAGCAATGACGGGCATCTTCGGCCGCTCGACGACATAGAGGCTGACATCATTCGGCTGGCGATCGGCCATTATCGCGGCCGCATGACAGAGGTTGCCCGCCGGCTCGGGATCGGCCGCTCGACGCTTTATCGCAAGCTCGGCGAGCTGGGGATCGACACCGCGGCCTAGACCCGCGGCGCGAGCGCCTGATCGCGCATGCCCCGCCAGATGCGGAGCGACTGCACGGTCTCGAAGACGTCGTGGACGCGGAGGATCTGGGCGCCCTGGTCCGCTGCCTTCATGCCGAAGGCGATGCTGCCGCCGAGGCGCTTGTCGGCCGGCACTTCCTTCGACAGCGCGCCGATCGTCCGCTTGCGGCTGGCTCCGACGACGAGCGGGCAGCCGAGCGAGTGGAACAGCGCGAGGCCGTTCATCAGCTCGAGGTTGTGGCCTACGTTCTTGCCGAAGCCGAAGCCTGGATCGATGAGGATGCGATCGCGGGAAACCCCCGCCTCACCGGCGGCGGCGATGCGCTCCTCCAGCCACAGATAGACCTCGACCAGCACATCCTCATAGCGCGGGTCGTCCTGCATCACCTCGGGTGCGCCGCGGTGGTGCATCAGGACGACGGGGACGTTGAGCGACGC
>JAFBAM010000215.1 GCA_019247755.1 Sphingomonas sp. | reverse complement strand
TCCCGCGATCAGGGATCTCCTCGAGCCTCTCGATGATATCCGAGTCAGCATAATGTTCGGCACGCCAGTGCTGAGGCAGGATAACGTACAGAGGGTCCGCCTTGTATTTCCCGCTGGCATTCCCCTGAACGACTAGCCTTGACGGTAGTGAGTTTTCGACCTCCTCATCGCTTGAACAAACGAGAAAGCCGTCGCTTACGCTCGCGCCATTTTTCAGGAGCAGCGGGTTGCCGATGCGCTCGCTGCCGCCTCGAAGCTCCACTAATGCGGGCACGTTTAGCGGCACGTCTGCCGCTCTCGCCGCAGAGCTCGCTGCGGCCACCCATTCTCCTTTTTCTCCCGGCTCCACTATGGCCAACTCGCCGGACACATATCGAGCGAGTTCGCCGGCCGGATACAGTCGAAGTCTGCTCCAGCTAGTTTCTAGTGAAGAAAGCTGCGAGCCTTTCAAGGAACCATTAAGCTCGAACGACATCCGCTCATGCCAGATGCCATCAATCCGCTCGAGCGCTCGTGTAGTGCTAACGCTTCCGCTGCCGCCTTTAATAGCGGCCACTTTCATTAGGCCATCAATAAGCCTTTTTGCGGCCTGGCCATCGACGACCAGCGGAAGTCCATCACGCCAATCTGGCCTATGAGTGTCCAACCAGACCGATGCCGGCAGTCCAGCGAGCAAGCCTCCCGCCTGTGCTTCGCGCCTCAGCTCGACAATGGCCAATGCGAGATCGGCGCTGACGGCGTAGAGCTCCTGATGTTGCCATCCACCCGGGACAAAGTGACAAAGTGCCTCAGCGTGGTTGAAGGCAGCTTCAATGGATGGAGTCTCCTCGGAAAGCACGAGGCCCACGATGTTTTCGAGATAGCGCTCAACCCAGCCGCCGTCTTCTAGTGCGGCGACAGGAAATCCTCCCTGCCGAGCCAAAGCAAGTAGCCGGTGATTGAGCCCATTTAAAATGAGCGGCCGAATTCCCCAAAATCGAAGCCCGCGGTCGGCCAACGAGCGGTACTCTCCTTGACCCAGCCGAAGGTGAAAGCGCTCGCCGAGATCCTGCCACCGTCTTAGGCCGCCCCGAAAACACCTTCGGAACCACTCCGCGCCCCAAAGAACGAAAAGAGCGTCATCGCTTGGCTTGGCGAAACCAGACGGCATGGCCGCCGCGGTCAGGTGCTTCTCAAGCTCCTCGAAGGCCTCCGTTGAAAGTCTATACTGATAAAGGGGACGCCCGTCCGGCCGTGGCAAATTGAAGCGTTCAGCCCACCAAGGTGTCTTTACGGGCATTGTTGGCGTTGCAGTGGTGGAAGCAGCTCCTTTGCCAAGCTGCCTACGCAAATTGATGACATGTAGCCGCATCGGCGCAGCCCAGTCCGCACTGATCTGCCGAAGTTCGCTTTCTAGCTGGCTCAGCGCACCGTAGTCAGCACGGCCGGCTTCAATTCGAGCCTTGAAGCTCGCACGATCAACGCACGTAGACACAACCCGCCCCCAGTAAGTGGATGGGTAGGCCCCTCCACCCATTCTCCGAGCAGGCGAAGCTTTGGAACCAATTCTGGAGAATTTCCAGAGGCGCAGGCCGATAACTCGACTCGCCTGGGGGGGACTGGAGAAGCTCCGGCGTCGCGGTAGCATTCGATGCTTACCCGGTGCTTATCCAGCAAGGGTCACGCCGATTGTCTAACCAACTAAGTATTTGAAAAGAGTGGTGGACGCACTAGGGCTCGAACCTAGGACCCGCTGATTAAGAGTCAGCTGCTCTACCAACTGAGCTATGCGTCCACTGCCGTGAGGCGAGAGCTCCGGCGCAATCTCGCCTTGAGCGGCGGCGCCGGTAGCATGGGCGTATCTGGTACGCAACCGAAGCTTTTCAACCGGCTAGATGACCCGCGACACGGTCCGCTGCTGCCGCTCCAACGCCATCAATAGCCCGAGGCACAACATGATCGTCATCACCGCCGAACCGCCGAAGCTGACCAGCGGCAGCGGTACGCCGACTACAGGCGCCAGTCCCATGACCATCATCAGGTTGATGGAGACGTAGAAGAAGATCGTCGCTGACAGCCCCGCGGCGGCAAGCTGGGCGAAGCGGGTGCGCGCATTCTGGCTGACCTTCATGCCCCAGCTGATAACCGCGGCGAAGGCGAGGATCAGGATCACGCCGCCGACCAGACCCCATTCCTCGGCCATGGTTGCGAACACGAAATCGGTATGGCCCTCCGGCAAATAGTCCAGGTGACTCTGGCTGCCGTGAAGGAAGCCTTTGCCCCAGATCCCGCCTGAGCCGATCGCGATCTTCGACTGGGCGATGTGATAGCCAGCCCCGAGCGGATCGCTTTCGGGATCGAGGAACACGTCGATGCGCTTCCTCTGGTAGCCGTGCATCATGGAGTAGACGATCGGCGCCGCGACGGCGACCGCTCCGGCAGGCGCTGCGAAAATCCACCAAGGCAGTCCCGCAAGGAACATGACCGTGACGCCGCAGAGCGCCACCATGATGCAGGTGCCGAGGTCGGGCTGTACGAGGATCAGGAAGGCTGGAACGCCGAGCAGCGCCATCGCCGGCCAGATCGCCCGCCATTTGCGGATTTCAGCTGCGGGCACGAGCTCGTAAAAGCGGGCGAGAGTCAGCACGATCGCGGGCTTCATGAACTCGGACGGTTGTAGCCGGATCGGCCCCAGGTCGAGCCAGCGCTGGGCGCCCTTGCTGACGAAGCCCAATGCCTCGACGCCGATCAGCATGATGAGCGTCGCTCCGTAAAGCGGGAAGGCGATCGCCTTGATTGTCGATTCCTTCATCCACGACATGCAGACGGCGATGCCGAGGAATCCGACGAAGACGATCGCTTGCTTCATCGCCCATGGCCGGATCGAGCCGCCCGCGGCCGAATAAAGGACAATCAACCCAAAACAGGCGATACCCGTGACGAGGAAAATTAGACGCCACGGCAGCCGAGCCAGCGGCTTCGGGATAATCGCCGAGCTGATCATGCCGGCTTTGTTGGCAGGGGCGGCAGGCCATTGGCTGACCGCCACGCCGCCGTCTTCCGGGCTATGCGTTCTTCGAGCGGGCCGCCAATGCTCTCTTCGAAGGCATCCAGCGCCTGAAGCGCCTTCTGCTTGTCGTAGAGGAAGGTGATCGTGTCGCGGATCAGCGGTGCGGCAACCGCTGCACCAAAGCCGCCATGCTCGACGATCGTGGCCGCTGCGTATCGCGGATTGTCGAACGGCGCGAAGCCCATGAACAGCGAGTGGTCGCGCAGTCTCCAGGTCGCACTCGTATAGTTTCCCCGCTCGTGGGCAGCGAGGTTGTGCGTTTGTGCGGTGCCCGTCTTGCCCGCCATCTGGATGCCCGGCAGCGGAAGCTTTGCGGCCGCGGCGGTCCCGTGATCGACCACGCCCCACATCGCCTTGCGGATGAAGTCGAGATGATCCTGATCGACCGCCAAATGCTCCTGCGGCGCCACCGGCTTGTTCTTGAACAGGCGGGGGATCACGCGCTTGCCCGTCGCAAGGCGGCTGGCCATCACGCCCAGCTGCAGCGGATTGATCAGCACCATCCCTTGGCCGATCGACATATTGACCGTGTCGTATCCCTGCCATTTGCGCTTGTACTTGCGCATCATCCACTCGGGGTCGGGGATGGTGCCGTAACGTTGGTTGTCGAAGGGCAGGTCGAACTTCTCGCCGAATCCCATCGACCGGATCATCGGCGAGAGCCTTTCCGCCCCGACGCGAAGGCACATGCTGTAGAAATAGATGTCGCAGCTGTGGACCACGGCGGCGTCCATATCGACTGGGCCGTGGCGCTTGTCGCAGTGGAAGGTGTGGTTGCCGAGTTGGAAAGCGCCGGTGCAATTGACCTTTTGCGTGCGGTCGACGCCGGCGTTGAGCAGCGCCAGAGCCATCGACGGCTTGATGGTCGATCCTGACGGGTAGAGGCTCTCCAGCGCCTTATCGACGAGTGGCAGATGGTCGTCCTGAGACAGCATCTTCCATTCATTGCCGCTGATGCCGTCGGAAAAATTGTTCGGGTCGAACGAAGGCATCGACGGCATGGCGAGGATGTCGCCGTTGGTGACGTCGATGACGACAACCGCGGCCGACTGATCGCCGATACGCCGCGCGGCATATTGGTGAAGGTCGGCGTCGATCGTGAGCTGGACCGTGCCGCCGCTGCGATCGGGCTTGGGGTCTAGCTCCTTGACCAGCTTGCCGCGCGCGGTGACCTCGACCCGCTGCCCGCCGGGCTCGCCGCGAAGCGTCTGCTCCAACGTTTGCTCGAGCCCTTCCTTGCCGATCTTCACGCCCGGGATGAGAAGCAGCGGGTTCTTGTTTTCCTTTTCATATTCGGCCGCGGACGCGGCGCCGACATAGCCGACGAGCTGACCGACCGTGGACCCGCCGGGATAGAAGCGCGTGAAGCCGCGAGACGCGGCCACGCCGGGCAGATCCGGCAGGCGGACGGTGATCGCCGCATATTGCTCATAGGGTACGTTGTCCGCGACCGAGACCGGCTGGAAGCCGCGAGACTGCGACAGCTCGCGGCTGATCCGGTCGACCTCGTCGGGCGGCAGGTTCATCAATTTCTGCAGTTCGGCGACGACCTGCGGGCCGTTGACGATCTGCTGCGGGATCAAGTCGACACGGAAGCTCGCCTTGTTGATCGCGAGTGGCTTGCCGTTGCGGTCGATGATCCACCCGCGCCGCGGTGGGACCGGGATCAGCTGCACGCGGTTGCTTTCCGAAAGCAGCTGGTACTTCTCGTTCTGCGCGATCGCCAGCCAGCCCATACGGCCGATCAGCACGCCGCCGACGACCGCCTGCGCACCGCCCAGCAGCATCATCCGCCGTGAAAAGGTGATCGACTGATGCGCCGTCGTGATGCGCATGTGCTTCATCGGCCGAGCCTCCACGCATCGATGCGCGAGACGAACCAGGCGAAGGCGGGGAAGACGCAGACGGAAATGACCAGCGGTGGAACGAGGGCGGTGAACGCGGGCGCGGCATCGACCGCGCGCGCGACGCGCCATTGCAGCCATTCGTCAATTGCGATCAGCACCGCCGCCAGCACCCATTCGATCCAGTAATCGCGCCACATCGTGCGGCGATCGATGAGATCGAGCACCAGCATGGTCGCACTCCACAAAGCTATTGAAAAGCCTACGGGATAACCGGTGAACAGGTCGTTGACGAAACCCAGCGGAGCGGCCCACCAGGGCGGCCAAGGGTCAGCGCGAAGCAATCGCCAGCTGATGAAGACGAGATATCCGAAATCCGGGTACCAACCATCGGTAGAGACGATCGGGAGTGCCGAAAGCAGCGAGGCGACGATGACCGTGACCGCGGGAACGTAGGCGGCAAGCGGCGAGGGCCCTCGTCCGATTCTACCCTTCGGGGGTCCCAGCGCGGCGCGGACCATCAGGGTGTCTCGGCCGCAGGGGCGGAACTCTCGGCGGCGACGGCGGCCGGCTCGAACGGTGGCTCGACGATTGCGAAGCTGGTCGTGGCCGGGTCGGCCAGCGGCAGCGCGACAGCGCCGTCATCGTCGAGTTTCACCACCCGGGCGATGGGGACGAGCGGCGGATAAAGGCCGCCGGTGCCGGACGTGATGATGATGTCGCCGCGTTTGAACGGGTTGCGGCCGACCTCGAGCGGGCGGACGTCGATCGTTCCGTCGCCGCGCCCCTGCGCGATGACCGGAATGCCGTTTCGCAGCAGCCGCGCTGGAACGATATTCGCACGGTCGGAAACCAGCAGGACTCGCGATGCGAGCGTACCCGCATCGATGATCCGGCCGACCAGGCCGTCCGCCGATCGCACTGGCATGCCGATGCGGACGCCGTCGCTGGTCCCGACGGACAGAATCGCGAACCGTCGCGGGCTGTTGAAGGACGAACCGACAATTCTTCCGGTCGCAACAGTCGTTCGCTCCCGCTCGCGGAGTTCAAGCGTCGCTTTAAGCTGCCGGTTCTCCTGGAAGATCGCCTTGGCCTCGACCATGCGCTGAAGCATCGCCTTGCGCTCGCGTTTCAGCTCCGCGTTCTGGCTCGCCGCGTCCCAGTAATTGC
>JAFBAM010000133.1 GCA_019247755.1 Sphingomonas sp. | reverse complement strand
AGACGGGGCGGGAGCTGTTCTCAGCCGAGCACGACTGCTTTGCCAGTTTCGACCCTAAGCTCCGTTTCGTCTCGCCGGTCGCGGATGGCGCCGACCAGATCGCGGCCGAGGTCGCGCTCGAGCTAGGTTGGGACCTGCAGGCTATCCTGCCATTCGAGCGCTCTACCTATCGCGCCAGCCTTGCCAGCGATGCGGCGCGCGAGAGGTTGGATGCCTTGCTGGAGCGATCTGACTGCTTGCTCGAGCTGCCCGGAGATCCGGATCACGGACTCGACGCCTATGTCATGACCGGCCGGGCGACAGTCGCACACTGCGACATCTTGATCGCCATCTGGGACGGCCTCCCTCCCCGCGGCCGCGGGGGCACTGGTGAAGTCGTGCAGCTGGCGCTCACGCGGGGGACGGCGATCATCCATGTGCCGCTGTCACCCGGCGGCGATACGCGCATTCTGTGGAGCGCGTTCGATCCGACCGTCGTCACCGTCGCTGACGATCCAGGGGTTGCGCGTCCACTCGCGCGCGAGGATGTCGACAACTTGCTGCGAGGCCTGCTGATGGGTCCGCACGATGAGCAGGAGCGCAGGTTCCTCAGACGTTTCCTCAGCGAACGGGTACGTCGCATCCGTGCCCGGATCGAATACCCCCTGCTGCTGACCGCGGCGGGCGTGCGGCCGTTTCGCGCGCGCGATCTCACCACCCATCACGCCGAGGCACAAATCCGCGACGAATGGCAGCGCTATCGCGCCGGCTGCGCGGGAGCGGAGAATATCTCGACGGGCATCGACCTCCTTGAGGAGTCCTACAGCTGGGCGGATCGGCTGGCGACGCACTTCGCGCAGACCTATCGCAGCGGGCACATTTTCAACTTCGTGCTCGGGGGATTCGCAGTATGCCTTGGGCTGTCTGCCTTCATGGCGCCGCACTTAAAGTTCGAAGAAGCTGCGTTCGAACTGCTGATTACGCTCGCAATCATCCTCAATGCGGTGATCGGGTCGCGCAATGAATGGCATCGACGATGGCTCGATTATCGTCAGCTTGCGGAGCGGCTTCGGCCGATGCGGAGTCTGAAGCTCCTGGGGATTGCTGCACCAGACCCGCCCGGTACGGAGGCCAACCCAATGCCGAAGCGTTGGATCGACTGGTACGCGAGCGGCATCTGGCGGGCGATGGGCTGCCCGTCCGGCTCGATCGACCGCGCCTGTGCGGCCCGGCTGGGAAAGGCAATTGCGGAACATGAAGTCGAACCGCAAATGAGCTATCACGAGCGCAATGCAAAGCAGATCGAGCTGCTCGATCGCCGGCTTGGTCAGATTGGAATAGTTCTGTTCGGTACCACGTTGATGGTGTCGATCGCGACGCTGATCGGGCTTTGGCTCGGATCGGATTACGTGAACCGTTATGGCAATTGGTTCACGCTGGTGTCGGCCGGCTTTCCCGCGCTCGGTACCGCGGTGTTTGGAATCCGCTTCCAGGGCGACTTCGGAGGCGACGCGTTACGGTCGATGGCGACCGCCGACACATTACGGCAGATCGATCATGAGCTGCGCAGGGACGTCACCCTGTCGCGCGCAGCAGATCTCGCCGAGCAGGCCGCCCGAATCATGCTCTCCGATCTCGACGAATGGCGGCTGGTCAACCAGCAACGCGACCTGTCGGTCGGCTAATCGTCGTCGCCCCAGCGCCAACGCCATCCGCCTCGCGTGGTCTTTGCCACGATCGTAAGGAACACCGCGGTAGCCGGGCCCATCAGCGCAAGCATGACCAACGGCCGATCGTTGAACCAAACGCTCACGGCGAAAGCCAAGCCCAAGAACGCGGCCGTTACCGCCCATCCCTGCCAGGCAACCGGCAGCCCCGAGCCGTACCCATAGCGCTTGGGCGCAAACCATTCCGGACCGTTATCACTCACTCAGTTCTCCTTGGGCGGCCGCCCACGCTTGCGGGGCGTCGGCTGTTTCAGCTTCACCCCTCGCTCGGCCAACGCCTCTCGAAGCAGGCATTCGACCTGGGCATTGACGCTGCGCAATTCGGCCGCTGCACTACGCTCGACCGCCGCCCAGAGGGCAGGATCGACGCGTAGCGGATAGGCCTTGCGCGGGGCGTCGGCCACAGCCGGACCTCCTTACTGGTAGAGCGTGCCGGTGTTGACGACGGGCTGCGTGTCTCGCTCCCCGCAGAGGACGACCATCAGGTTTGAAACCATCGCCGCACGGCGTTCGTCATCGAGCTCGACGACCTTCTTCTCAGAAAGCGACGCGAGCGCCATTTCGACCATTCCAACGGCGCCCTCGACCAGCGTCTGGCGGGCCGCGACGACGGCCTGCGCCTGCTGGCGGCGAAGCATCGCGTTCGCGATCTCGGTCGCATAGGCGAGGTAGGTGAAGCCGCATTCGTCGATGGCGATGCCCGCGACGTTGAGCCGTGCCTGCAGCTCCTGGCGAAGCTCGACCCCGACCTGGTCATGGTTTCCGCGGAGCGTCACTTCCTGGTGCGTGAAATCGTCGTAGGGATAGCGCGAGCCGATAGTGCGGATCGCGGCCTCGACCTGGACACGGACGAACTGCTTGTAGTCGTCGACGTCGAAGAGAGCCTGCGCCGTGTCGACAACGCGCCACATGATCTGCGCCGCGATATCGATCGGGTTGCCGCGAAGGTCGTTGACCTTGATCTTGTCGGAAATGAAGTTGTTCGCGCGGACCGACACTTTCTTCTTGGCCATCCACGGCCACGTCCAGCGAAGGCCGGTGGTGCGATCCGAGCCCCGATACTCGCCGAACAAAGTGATCGCCGCCGCCTGGTTCGGCTGCAGCATGTAGAAGCCCGGCATGACCAGGATGAAGACGAGGGTCGCGACGACGACGGTGACAAGCCCGAAGAGGCCGCCGCCGTAGTTGCCGAGCTGCTGGATGCCGTAGACATCCGCCAGGATCGCCAGCAGCAAAACAATTAGCATCGCATAACCGCTCGATGTCGATGCCCGCCGCTCGCTGGTCGCCGTCAGTGCAATGACTTTGTCGTTGGCCACTTCTGCCTCCCTAAAACTGATATCATAATAATATTAACAGCCATACGCGTCAACTGGCGCGCGCCGGATGCGACCGCTAAGGCGCCGGGCATGACGGAAGCGAAATGGCGTTTGGTGATTCACGGCGGCGCGGGTTCGGAGCGAATCGCGCATGGTGGACCGGAGCATGAGGCGGCGGCGCGAGCGGGGTTGAGCGAAGCCCTCGATGCTGGCGCTGCGATCCTCGCAAAAGGAGGGAGCGCGGTGGACGCCGTCGAAGCTGCGGCCCGGATGCTTGAGGAAAATTCCTGCTTCAATGCAGGCCGCGGGAGCGTGCTGACGGAGCAGGGTGAGGTCGAGCTCGATGCCGCGATCATGGATGGGCGCGACCGCCAGGCGGGGGCCGTGTCCGGCATCAAGACGACGCGCGCGCCGGTCAGTCTCGCGCGCCGGCTGATGGAGCATGGGCCTCACGTCTTCCTCGCCGGTGACGCTGCTGATCGCTTCGCTGCCGCGGCGGGGATTGAGCAGGTCGCAAACGAGTTCTTCATCGTGCCGGAGCGGCGTCGCCAGCTTGAGGAAGCGCTGGCTGCGGGAAGCGCGGCGGACCCGATCAAGTACGGCACGGTCGGCGCGGTTGCGGTGGACAGCCAAGGCAACGTCGCAGCGGCGACGTCGACCGGCGGGATTACCGCCAAGCGCTGGGGACGCGTCGGCGATTCCCCGCTGATCGGCGCAGGCACCTATGCCGACAACCGCGCCGCCGCCGTCTCTGCGACAGGAGCGGGCGAGTATTTCATTCGCGCGGTTGCCGCGCATGAGCTTGCCGCACGGATGCGGATCGGCGGCGAGACGCTTCAGCAGGCGCTCGACGGTGTGCTCGCTGATATCGAAGCGCTTGGTGGCAAGGGCGGCCTGATCGCCGTTGCGCCGAACGGGGAAGCCGCTTGGGGCTTCACCACGCCCGCCATGTATCGTGGCATGGCCGAC
>JAFBAM010000213.1 GCA_019247755.1 Sphingomonas sp. | reverse complement strand
TCCACGCGCATTCAAAGGCGAAAATCTGCCTCCAGCTCGGCCATTCGGGCGCCAAGGGCTCGACCAGGCTCGGCTGGGAGGGGAACGACGTTCCGCTCGACGACGGCAACTGGCCGGTAATGGCAGCGAGCGACGTTCAGTGGTCGCCGGCCAACCAGGTGCCGATGCCGATGACCCGCGCGGACATGGACAAGGTTCGCGACCAGTTCGTCGCCGCCGTCCGCATGAGTCTCGAATGCGGCTTCGACATGGTCGAGCTGCACGCCGCGCACGGCTATCTGCTCGCGGGCTTCATCACGCCGCTGCAGAACAAGCGCACCGACGTATATGGCGGGAGCCTTGAGAACCGCCTGCGCTATCCGCTCGAGGTGTTCGCTGCGATGCGCGCCGCCTGGCCGTCGGACAAGCCGATGTCGGTCCGCATCTCGGCGACCGACTGGGCCGGCGACAATGGCATCACGCCCGACGAGGCGGTGCTGATCGGCGAAGCCTTCGCGCGCGAGGGCGCCGACCTGATCGACGTCTCGGCCGGGCAGAGCTGGGCGGGGCAGCAGCCGGTCTACGGCCGCATGTTCCAGACGCCGTTCAGCGACCGCATCCGCAACGAGGGCAAGCTCGCGACCATGGCGGTCGGCAATATCTACGAGCCCGACCACGCCAACTCGATCCTCGCCGCCGGGCGTGCGGATCTGGTCGCGCTGGCGAGGCCGCACCTCATCGACCCGTTCTGGACCCTGCGCGCCGCGGCGCAGCTCGACTACCGCGACGTCGCGGTGCCGCCGCAATATCTCAATGGCATGTCGCAGCTCGCCCGCAACCTGAAGCGCGAGGCAGAAATGGCTGCTGCCTTACGCGTTTAGAGCGCCACCGGCTCCGAAAAGACGCCGCCCGATTCGTGACCGCACGCCCAGCAGATGATCGCCTTGACGGGATCGTGCTTGCCGGCCTTCAGGGTCACTTCCCAGCCGACCTGGAGCGGACCGTCGGTGCGCAGGCGAAATCCGTCGCTCGATAAATTGACCATCTCGGCATCGATCTCGCCGGCCTCGCATTCGACGCTCACGTCATAGTTGACGTCGATGCGCTTGTCCCTGGGCAGGTAATCGTCCCCCGCCAGTATCGCTTCGTGCTTCATGCCACGTCCACTTCAGTTCGCATGCGCGTTGTCCAACGACGCATGCCGGGTTCCACAACACCAGTTTGACGCACATGGTTGATGAAGAACTGAAGGAAGTCGGTTGCGGATTCGTTAACCGTGCGAAACGAGCCGGCGAGCTAGGCTCCGGTGACGGGCTCGGCCCACTCCCGCGCTTTCTCGGCCGCGTTGAGCTCCCGGATCAAGGCATCCACGCTCCGCGTCAGCTCGTCGAGGAACGTGATCTGGTGGCGAGCACCGCGATAGCTTTCGGCCATCAGGATTGCGTCGATCAGGATAGGCACGACGAGGCTCTCCGGGTCGTCGATCTCTTCCAGGCCGCGGAGCTTGGCGAGCGCCTTGCGCCTTGCCGCAACCGGATCGCTCATCGCTTCAGTACGCCCGATACACCAGCCCATTACCCACTCTCCTTGGCCCTCGCGCAAAGGATACGCCGTTGGTCGAAAGCGGGAAGTTCGGGCCGCCGCAGCCGAAGCGCGGCTCGGCGCAGTCGATGGCTAGTTCGCAGCGTCGCGAGACCGGACCGTCCGGTTCTCGATCCGCTTCTCGTTGATGGTGCTGCGGACGATCCGATCGACATAGATTCCCGGCGTGTGGACGCAATCGGCATCGATCTGGCCCGCATCCACCAGCTCCTCGACCTCGACGACCGTGACCTCGGCGGCGGTCGCCATGACCGGGTTGAAGTTGCGGGCTGTCTTGCGGAACTGGAGATTGCCTGCGGTATCGGCGCGCCAGGCCTTGATGATCGCGAGGTCGGCCCTGAGCCAAGTCTCGCGAACGTAAAGCTCGCCGTCGAATTCCTCCTGCGGCTTGCCATCGGCAACGACCGTCCCGACGCCACTGCGCGTGAAAAAGGCGGGAATACCCGCCCCGCCCGCGCGGATCCGCTCGGCGAGCGTTCCCTGCGGGTTGAGCTCGAGCTCCAGTTCGCCCGCGAGATAGAGCTGCTCGAACAGCTTGTTCTCGCCGATGTACGACGACACCATCTTCCGGACCTGGCGGCTGTCGAGCAGATGCCACAGGCCAAAGCCGTCAGCCCCGGCGTTATTGGAAATGATCGTAAGGTCCTTCACGCCCGATGCCTTGATCTCCGGGATCAGGCTTTCGGGATTCCCGACGAGGCCGAAGCCGCCCGACATGATCGTCATCCCATCGCGAAGCAGGCCGTCGAGGGCCGCCTTGGGCGAAGCGTAGAGCTTGTTCACTGAAAATCGAAAATGGTGCGGCTCTGCTCACGCATGAACTGCGGCACATACCAGCTGCCAAGGCCCCCTTTTCCGGTCGTTCCCGAACCCTTCCAGCCGCAGAAAGTCTGGAAGCCCGGCCAGGCGCCGGTCGTCGCGCCGGCCGCGCGATTGGCATAAAGCACACCGGCTTCGACCGTGTTCAGGAAGTGGTCTAGCTCGGCCGGGTCCCGCGTGTAGACGCCGGCGGTCAGGCCAAACGGGCTATGGTTCGCATCCGCGATCGCATCGTCGAGATCGTCGAACGGGAGGATGCTGAGGAACGGCAGGAATAGTTCGTCCCGGTTGATCGGATGGTCACGATCGAGACCGGTGACGATCGTTTTTTCGACGTAGGTGCCGCCATCGAACAGCCCTCCGCCGAGTTGCGTTCCCCCGAGCAGGATCGACCCCGCAG
>JAFBAM010000210.1 GCA_019247755.1 Sphingomonas sp. | reverse complement strand
TCAGCAAAACGCTACAACCTGCAGGAAACATTGGCGCATGCGATCTTCGAGCGGGTTTCCGCGTTCAAGGGGATTGCGGCTTTGCGCATCCGGTTGTCGAAGCCCGATGTCTACCCCGAGGCGCATGGAGTTGGGGTTGAAATCGCTTCTTTCTCCGGAGCATGGCCCCAGCTTTGAATAAGTCGGCTTAACAACACTAGTTTCAGGCTTTCCGCCTGTGGAACAAAATCCGTTGCGCCGCCTTTGAGCCGGGGATAAGGAGGCGCGCTTGTCGCCGATGATATTTTGATACATCGGCAGATTAACCATGTGACGGGCGAGCGTCCAAACGCCCGGGAGAGGGGCCGCGGGTTCGCCCGTGGCGTGTCGAGGAGATTTACGGGTTAATGTCCTACGCCCAACGCAAAGAGATCAGCGGCAACCGAACCCTGGCCATCATCCTGGTCGCGATTCTACAGCTAGGTCTCGGTTACGCGATCGTGACGGGCCTAGCCTTCAATGTGATCAAGAAGGCGGCTCAGGACCTAAAGACCTTTGACGTCGAGGAGCAGCCACCGCCACCGGAAGAGCCGCCGCCTCCGCCGAAGGACATGCCGAAAGTGCCGCCGCCGCCGGTGACTCCGCCGCCGCTGGTCCAGATTCAGGCCCCGACGCAGCCGATCCAGACGGTGACGACGCCGGTCATTCCGCCGGTCGTGACGCCGCCGCCGGCGCCGCCGCCGCCGCCGCCGCCGCACAAGACCGTGTCCGCGCAGAGCGCCAGGGGCGACCTTCGGACCCTGTTCAGCGCTGACGACTATCCCGCCGCCGCTCAGGCCGCCGAAGCGCAGGGCACCGCGCAGGCGACCTTGACGGTCAGCCCGTCGGGCCAGGTTGTCGGATGCAGCCTCATCCGGTCGACCGGCAACGGAGCGCTTGACGCCGCTACGTGCAACATCCTTCGCCGCCGTGCGAAGTTTACGCCGGCGCGCGACAGCAACGGACAGCCGACGACGGATACCGTCACGACTCCTCCGATCGTCTGGCGGCTCGAAGGTTGAAGCCCGCTTCTTGGATTTTTTTGATTTAGGTTTCGAAAAGGAAAGCACAGCATGCAAGCAGCACCCGCCGCAGCACCCACTGCAAACCCTTATGGTCTGGTTCCCGCGCTCCAGCAGGGCGGCATCATCGCCATCTCGGTGTTCACGATCCTCGTCCTGATGTCGATTTTCTCCTTCTACATCCTCTTCACGAAGCTGATGCAGCAGCAGAAGATCATCGCCCAGGGCCGCAAGGTCCGCGCGAGCTTCTGGAATTCGCCGAACCTGCGCGACGCTTCGACCAAGCTCGAAGCGAAGAGCGCCTATCGCGCGATCGTCGATGACGCGCTGGTCGCTCAGGACCAGCACGGCAAGCTGACCGACCCGATCGATCAGCACGACTGGATGGCGAACAGCCTGGCGCGCAGCCAGGGTGCGATTAGCGCCCGCCTGGGTGAAGGCCTGGCCTTCCTCGCGACGGTCGGCTCGACCGCTCCGTTCATCGGTCTGTTCGGCACCGTCGTCGGCATCTACCGCGCGCTGATCCGCATCGGTGCATCCGGTCAGGCCTCGATCGACGCCGTCGCCGGCCCGGTCGGTGAAGCGCTGATCATGACCGCGCTCGGCCTCGTCGTCGCGGTTCCTGCGGTGCTCGCCTACAACTGGCTCGTCCGCCGCAACAAGTCGATCATGGAGGACCTTGCGGCCTTCACGAACGACCTTCACGGCTACCTGATGTCGGACGGCGCGGTGAAGCCGCGCCTCGGCGGCGCTGCTCCGTCGCGCACGGCCGCTCCGGCCCGGACCGCGACCGCTCCCAGCGAGCCGGTCCGCACTCCGACGACCGCCAAGTAATGTCGATTGGGGGTCCGGCTCGCCGCCGGGCCCCGTTCGGCCGACTTAGAAGAAAGAACCGAGCCGCATGGCAGGACAAGTACTCCAGGACGAAGCCGAAGCTCTTTCGGACATCAACGTCGTTCCACTGACCGACGTGATGCTCGTGCTTCTGATCGTGTTCCTGATTACCACCCAGGTCATCAAGCAGACCATTCCCATCAAGCTCCCGAGCGTCCGCTACGAGCCGACGCTGACCAAGCCGGAGAACGTTTCGCTCGTGGTCCGTAACGGTCCGGGCGGCACCTGCGAAGTCTATTGGGGTGTCACAAAGGTCAACCAGAAAGACCTGCTCGACCGCGCGGTGAAAAAGCTCGAGGAGCAGATCAAGAAGGTCGGCGGCGTCCAGAACATCAACGAAGAGAATATGCCGGAAGCGCATATTCGCGGCGACATCAACACGCAGTACAAGTGCATCGGCGCCGCCATCATCACCATGCAGCAGGCTGGTTTCCAGCGTGTCGGCTTCATTTCCGAGCCGCCGCCGCTGGCCGGCTTCCGCGCCGAGTAGGAGTTTCTCACCATGTCGATGCAAACCACTGGTGACAACACCTCTGGCGAACCGATGCTGGACGTGAACGTGACGCCGCTGATCGACGTCATGCTCGTGCTCCTGATCATGTTCATCATCACCATTCCGATCCAGACGCATGCGGTGAAGATCGACCTGCCGGTCAATCAGCCGAACCAGCCGCCGCCTCCGGTCGATCCGGTGAAGAACGTCCTGTCGATCAACGCGCAGGACCAGGTGCTGTGGAACGGCTCTCCCGTGACGTTGACGCAGCTCCGTTCGTACCTCGACACCACGCAGCAGATGAACCCGATCCCGGAGCTTCACCTGCAGCCCGACGCGACGGCCCGCTATGAGGTCGTCGATCAAGTGCTCGCGGTTACCAAGCAGGCGAAGGTCCAGAAGATGGGCTTTGTCGGCAACGAATATTACATGAGCATCTTCTAGGCCTTCGGGTTCGGAAAGAAGCGAGGGCGGTTCCTTCAAGGAGCCGCCCTTTTTTTTTAGCAGACCTCCGGTGGCTCTCACATGACCGTTGCAGTGGAAGAGATGTTATGAGATATTATCTCTAATATTGGAGGCCGCCATGCGAAATCTCCTGGTCATCGAGCAGCCAAACCCCATGATGGAGATGAACACCACGCCGCTCATCGACGTGATGCTGGTTCTCCTGATCATGTTCATCATCACCATTCCGATCCAGACGCATGCGGTGAAATTCGATTTGCCCCAGCCCTGTCAGGGTTGCACCGATCTGCGGCGGGACATGAACACCGTCTCGGTGGGCCGAACCGGGCAAATTGCCTGGAACGGCTCGCCGATTCCAGAGACGAGCCTCGCGCCGCTGCTTCGCCAGACCCAGCAGATGGAGCGAATACCGGAACTGCACCTTCGGCCGGATCCAGACGCACGTTTCGGCACGGTCGATGAGGTGCTAGCCATCATCAAGCGAGAGCATGTCGAGCGGTTCGGCTTCGTCGGCAATGAAGCGCCGCCATACAGCTTCTGACGATCGCGCGTCCTGAAACGGGATGGGATGCAGCAGTAGGAACGAACCCGGGCGCAGCCGGTTGAGTCCTTAGCGCCGCCTATTCCCCTTCGCGGTGCGTTCTCGGGCGGCTCACGGGCGTGGGCCGCCCATTTTCATGCCGCAAAGCAAGGCTGGCGCTCGGCAAGAGGCCATGTCATTGCTCGCGCCAATGTCCGAGCAGCGTCGTTTCGCCGTCATCATCCTTGCCGCGGGGCAGGGCACGCGCATGCGTTCTGATACGCACAAGGTGCTGCATCCGATCGCCAGCCGGCCGCTGCTCCTGCACCTGCTCGACAGCGTCGATGCGCTAGGTGCCGAGAAGCGCGTTGTCGTCGTCGGCAAGGGACGCGAGCAGGTCGAGGCCGCGATTGCCGGCCGCGACGTCGCGATCGCCGTCCAGGCCGAGCAGAAGGGCACGGGGCATGCGGTGCAGCAGGCTGCCCATGCGCTCGGCGGGTACGACGGCCCGGTCATCATCCTCTACGGCGACACCCCGTTCGTCGAGGCGGAGACCCTGCGGCGGATGATCGATCGCCTGAACGGAGAGGGCGGTCCAGGCGTGGTGGTGCTCGCCTCAACCCCGCCGGGTCCCCTCAATTATGGCCGAATTATCCTCGGCCAAGGCGACCATATCGCCAAAATGGTCGAGTTTAAGGATGCGACCGACGAGGAGCGCGCGGTTCGCCTGTGCAACTCAGGCATGATGGCCGTCCGCGCCAACGATCTCTTCCGCTGGCTCGACCAGGTCGGCAACGACAATGCAGCCGGCGAGTATTACCTTCCCGACATCGTCAACATCGCCGCTGCGGAAGGCCGCGATGCCGTCGTCATCGAGGGCGATCCCTATGAGACCGCGGGCGTCAACAGCCGCGCCGAACTCGCCCATCTCGAGCTGGAGTGGCAGCGCCGCCGCCGCGAGCGCGTGCTCGACGAAGGCGCAACCCTGATCGACCCGGAAAGCGTCTGGTTCGCCTACGACACGGAGCTCGGCCGCGACGTGACGGTCGAGCCGCACGTCGTCTTCGGCCCCGGCGTTCAGGTCGCCGATGGCGCAGTCATCCACGCCTTCAGCCATATCGAGGGTGCGATTATTGGCGCCAAGGCCAGCATTGGCCCATTTGCTCGCATCCGCCCCGGCACGCGGATGGGGCAGGGTGCCAAGGCAGGCAATTTCGTCGAGATCAAGAACGCCGAAATCGGGGACGGCTCGAAAGTGAACCATTTGTCCTACGTGGGCGACGCCTCGGTCGGCACGCGCGCGAACATCGGGGCGGGGACGATCACCTGCAATTACGATGGTTTCGGCAAGTATCGGACCGTGATCGGCGACGGTGCATTCATCGGCTCCAACACCGCCCTCGTCGCTCCGGTCGTGATCGGTGAAGGCGCGATCGTCGGCGCAGGCTCCGTCATCACCCGCGATGTGGAGCCCGACAGCCTCGCGGTCGAGCGCAGCGAGCAGAAAGGCCTTGCCGGCTGGGCGAAGCGCTTTCGCGAACGCATGACGCGCAAGGCCGCGGAGTAAGCTTATCGCTTTCAGGCGTTCAACCGAAACGGCTGTTTAGTTTGAAGACATTGTCGGTTTCGCGTGGAAGATTTCTCATTACCCTGACCCGTCCAAAACGGACCGAACTTGCATCCATAACGGATGTAAGTACGGCGGCGGCACAGACGGCTGTTGGCCCAGTGAGGAAACATGTGCGGAATCGTTGGAATCGTAGGCAAAATTGACGTCGCACAACGGCTGTTCGATGGCCTCAAGCGGCTCGAATATCGCGGCTATGACTCCGCGGGCATTTGCACGATCGAGGATGGCAAGCTCGAGCGGCGCCGTGCCGAGGGCAAGCTAGACAACCTCGCGCGAGAGCTCGAAGCCAATCCCCTTCACGGCACCACCGGCATCGCCCACACGCGCTGGGCGACGCACGGCGCGCCGACCGTCGGCAATGCGCACCCGCACATCGTCGGCAGCGTGGCGCTGGTCCACAACGGCATCATCGAGAATTTCAAGCCGCTCCGCGACGAGCTGATCGCGGAAGGGCGCAAGTTCGAAAGCGAGACCGATACCGAGGTCGTCGGCCATCTCGTCGCCCGCGAGGTCGAGCGCGGCGCTTCGCCCCAGGATGCCGTCGCGTCGGTCCTTCCGCGCCTGACGGGAGCGTTCGCCATCGCCTTCCTATTCCGCGACCACCCCGACCTGCTGATCGCCGCGCGCATGGGAGCGCCCCTGACCGTCGGTTATGGCGAGGGCGAAAATTATCTCGGCTCGGATGCGCTCGCGGTGGCGCCCTGGACCCAGCGCATTGCCTATCTCGACGAAGGTGATTGGGCAGTCGTTCGCCGCGAAGGCATCGAAATCTTCGACCGCGACAACCGACCCGCCCAACGCGACATCGTCGAATCCGGAGCCTCCTCTGCGCCAGTCGAGAAGGGCAATTACGCCCACTACATGCAGAAGGAGATCTTCGAGCAGCCCATCGTGGTTGCCCAGACTCTCCAGACCTACGTCCGTCCGTTCGAAGGCGAGGTCGCGCTGCCGGTTACCGATGCTGACCTCGAAAAGGTCAACCGGCTGACCATCGTCGCCTGCGGGACCAGCTACTATGCCGGCCTCGTCGCCAAATATTGGGTCGAGCAGTTCGCGCGCGTTCCCGTCGACATCGATGTCGCTAGCGAATTCCGCTACCGCGAGCCGGTGCTCGAGCCGGGCGGGCTGGCGCTCTTTATTAGCCAGTCGGGCGAGACGGCGGACACGCTGGCCGCACTTCGCCACGCCCGCGCGCAGGGCCAGCGCATCGCCGTCGTCGTCAACGTGCCGACCAGCTCGATGGCACGCGAGGCGGACTTGCTCCTTCCGACCCACGCCGGCCCGGAAATCGGGGTTGCCTCGACCAAGGCCTTCACGTGCCAGCTCGCGGTGCTCGCCGCGCTCGCGGCCAACCTCGCCCGCGCCAAGGGTCGCCTCACCCGCGACGAAGAGCGCGAAATCGTTGCCCACCTCCAGGAAGCCCCGTCCGCGCTCAACCATGCGCTGGGGCATGACGACGATATCGCCGCGATGGCGCACCTGATCGTGCCCGCTCGCGACGTCCTCTATCTCGGCCGCGGCCCCGACTATCCGATGGCGCTGGAGGGCGCGCTGAAGCTGAAGGAGATCAGCTACATCCACGCCGAAGGCTATGCGGCCGGCGAGATGAAGCACGGGCCGATCGCGCTCATCGACGACAATGTGCCGGTGATCGTCCTCGCGCCCTCAGGGCCCTTGTTCGAGAAGACCGTCAGCAACATGCAGGAGGTCCGCGCGCGCGGCGGCAAGATCGTCCTGATCAGCGACGCCGAAGGCATCGCCGAGGCGGGTGAAGGCTGCATCGCGACGATCGAGATGCCGCAGGTGCATCCGCTGATCGCGCCTTTGGTCTACGCCGTGCCGGTGCAGCTGCTCGCTTATCATGTCGCGGTGCTGAAGGGCACGGACGTCGACCAGCCCCGCAACCTCGCGAAGAGTGTGACGGTCGAGTAACGCCAGCGCCCCTTATTGGGACAGCGCAACCAGAATTCATCGTAATGTCAGAATGTTGATGTATCCTCGCCGCCGGGTGGGGAGAATGGTCATGCGTTCTTCGCAACTGCTGCGAAGCGATCCCTCGGCCGGAATTCAGGCCGATCTCATGCAATATTGGCGCGACGGCTACTGCATTGTCCGCGGCTTCTTCAGCGCCGACGAAATCGCCGAAATCGCCGAGGCGACCGATCAGCTTCATGCCGAAGGCGTCGCGCATGGGCGCTGCTTTCGCCACGGCAACCTTTTCTACAACGTGGCGGCCGGCGAAGACCGCGAGCCGGTCGTACGGATGGTCCAATGGCCGTCTTATCATCAGCGCGCCCTCAATCGGGTGCGGCTCGACCCGCGCTTCGCCGAGCTGCTCGAACCGCTGATCGGCGGCAACCTCAAGCAGATCATCAACCAGGTCCACTGGAAGGCGCCGGGTGCGCTCGGCGACTTCGCCTGGCACCAGGACAGCAAGTCGCGGCGACCGGCGTCTGCCTACCGCAATCTCGCGACTTCCTATGTCCAGACCGGCCTCGCCATCGATCCGCACACGCCCAAGGCGGGCGGCCTGCGGTTCATCCCTGGTAGCCATTTGCGTGGCGACCTTCACATGGACTGCGAACGCAATTCGCTTGGCGTGGCAATGAAAGACTCAGCCTTGGACGCAGT
>JAFBAM010000023.1 GCA_019247755.1 Sphingomonas sp. | reverse complement strand
GAGCTATGCCATGTGGCGCGCGGCTCGGCTCGTCATCGACACCGGCATTCATCGCTACGGTTGGTCGCGTCAGCAGGCGATCGACTATCTCGCCGGCCACACCGCTTTGTCGCAGCACGAGGTCGAGACCGAGGTCGACCGGTACATCAGCTGGCCGGGCCAGGCGCTTTCGTACAAGCTCGGCGAGTTGACGATCCGTCGGCTGCGCGCGGAAGCGGAGGCGAAGCTCGGTCCCAAGTTCGACATCCGCGGCTTCCACGACACGTTCCTCGACATGGGCGCGGTTCCGCTCAACGTCCTCGAGGATCAGATGCATGCATGGATGGCTGCCGAAGCCGCCAAGCCGGAAAAGAGCTAGCGCGACTGTCTTACAGCCGTGCTAGAGTCGTGAAACCGACTCTCAAGCTTGGAGGGCAACATGGGCATTCTCGACGGACTTCTCGGCCAACTCGGCGGCGACAATGCCGATCTTGCCAACCTTGCGGAGAAGGTGGGACTTTCGCCCGAGCATGCGGCGATGGCTGTCGCGGCCTTAGCCAAGTTCCACCCGATGGACGTCGACACTGCTGAAGGCGCCGCCGCTGAAACCGGCCTTCCCACGGAAAAGCTACAGGAAATCATTGGCCATATCGGCGGCGAGGGTGCGCTCGGACGCTATGCCTCAATGCTCGGAGGTGAAGGCGGCCTCGGCAATATCGCTTCGAGCTTCCTCAACAAGGAATGATGGCGCGATAACCGCGCCTAGCCCACGTGGATGGGCTTCGGAAGCGCGTGCGTGATGTAATCGTCGATGTTCAATGCGAGAACATCCATGGGGACGTTACCGCCCAGAACCACCGCATCGTCAAACATCCGCAGATCGTAGAGCGTGCCAAGCTCTGCCTTGGCCTTGTCGCGCTGGCGGTTGATGGTCGAATGCCCAACCTTGTAGCCGCAGGCCTGACCCGGCCAGCTACAATAGCGGTCGACTTCTGACGCGACTTCCAAGGGGTTCGAGCCGTTGCGCTGGACGAAGAAATCCACGCCCTGCTGACGGGTCCAACGCTTGGCGTGGACGCCGGTGTCGACGACGAGGCGGCAGCACCGGAACGCGATCGACTGGAGATAGCCGAGGCGGCCGACCGGGAAGTCGTCATAGACTCCAAGCTCGTCGACTAGCTGCTCGGCATAGAGTGCCCAGCCTTCGGAATAAGCGTTGAACGCGAGCAGGGTCCGGATCAGCGGCAGCTTGTTCGCATATTCACCCTGCCAGACGTGGCCGGGGATCGCCTCGTGCGCGGCGAGATCGGGCAGGCTGTACTTGCTGTGCAGGTCGGTCGACCGAAGGTTGATCCAGAATTTTCCGGGGATCTTGCCGTCGATCGAACCGGCCCCACCGTAGGCGCCTGGGGCTCCTGGCTCCTGCTCAGGCGACATGCGCTTCACCTCGAGGTTGCCGCGAACCATGGTGTTGAAGGCGCGTGGCAACACGCCCCGGATCTTCGCGATCCGCTCCTGGATGTAGGCCATGATCTCGGCGCGGCCCTTGTCGCCTTCGCTGAACTTGTACCGCGGGTCCTTGGCCAGCGCCTGCATGCGCTCGCCGACGCTGCCCTGCGTGTAGCCAATCGACTTCAGGATCGGATCCATTCGGCCATGAAGCTCGGCAAGCTGCTGCAGGCCCATCTGGTGGACTTCATCGGGCGACATGGTGGTGGTCGTCGAGGCCTTCAGCGCCCAGCGGTAAAATTCCTCGCCGTGCGGCCGCGACCACATGCCGGCGACATCGGTCGCGACTGCGCGCTCGGCTTTTAGCTCGGCGATCTGGCGTTGCAGGGCAGGGACCACCTCACCAATCGCGATCTTGCGGGCTCGTGCATCCCAGTTGCCGGCAATGCCCTTTTCCTTCGTTCGCCGGACAAGCGAGTCGACGATCGTCCCGCCTTTCTGCGTGTTTTCGAGCGAGATACCGAGCTGATTGAGCGCCTTGTCTATGAGGAAATTCGGGGGAACCAGACCCTTCGCACGCGCAGCCTTCATCCGTGCCAGTTCATCATTCAGCTGCTTCGGATATTGCGCCAGGCGGGCGAGATAGGCCTCGGCGTCTGTGCGATTCTCGATCGGGTGATCGGTATCGAGGAACTGCGGCGTATCTATGTACGCGCCCACATTCTGGATGACGACGTAAGGCGTGTTGCGCCAGCCGCCGACCGCGACGTCGCCGTAAGGCTGCGCGAACCCTTCCAGCGCGGTGCGGTAAGCGCTCTTCACGACTTCGACGCTGGTACGCGTGGGAAAGGACAGGCGGCTTGTGTCGATAGCGTTCGCGCGCACGAGGTCGGCCTTGAGCGTCGCAGCGATCCGCGCCTGACCAGCTGCCGAGCGGTCTTCGAGCCTCGAACGATAGGAAGCGCGCGCGCCGGTATCGATTCCGAGTGAGGTTGCAGAAGCGGGCTCCAGCCGAAGGAGGTTTTCCCCAATCGAGCTCAAAAGCGCATTGGCCTGAGCCTCGGTCGCCGGCGCCGCGAAAGCGGGAGATGAGACGAGGGGCAGGGCCGTGGTGGCGGCGAGGCCGGCGAGCGCTTCGCGCCGGCTGAGCGGCAGGTGATTCAAGCTGATCTCCACTAGGCTGGGGGTAGGGCGTGTTCGGGTTCGACCTTGAGGCAATTGCCGTCAATGTCGACGATGCGGACGCGGTCGCCGACGGCAGCAGGTCCGCCGCGGGCCGACCATTCGCTGTCGCCGAGGCGCACGCGCCCGCCGTGCGAGTCCACGGGCTGAGAGACGGTGACGACCTTGCCGAGAAGGCGCTGTTCGGGGCGATTCAATTCAGGGTGCGAGGTGTAATCGTAGCGCGACGCATAGAAGCTTCGGCCGCCAATCTTGACGGCCAGGAATGCGAGCACCGCGAAGGCCGCGAGCTGAAGAACCACTCCGAAGCCTGTCACCAAGGCAAACAGGCCAGTCAGGATAGCTGCGGCGCCAATAAAAATCAGCGAGAAGCCCGGCGCAATCACTTCGGCGATCAGCAGGACGACGCCGCCGATCAGCCACAGCCAGGCTGGATCGATATTCAATCCGCTCATGCCTTGCTGTCCGGTACTCCCGAAGCTGACTTCGGCTTGGCTGCGACGACACGCGGAACGTCTTGGTTTCCGACCGCCTCTTTCGCCAATTCAGCGATACCGCCAAGCGTACCGATCAGTTGTGTTGCCTCGACCGGGAAGAGGATGGTCTTGGCGTTGGGCGAGCGTGCGAACTGGGCGACCGCTTCAACATATTTCTGGGCAATGAAGTAGTTGATCGCCTGTGCGCTCCCGCTCTCGATCGCGTCGCTGACGGCCTTGGTCGCGCTCGCTTCGGCCTGGGCCGACCGTTCGCGTGCTTCCGCTTCCCGGAAGGCGGCTTCCCGACTGCCCTCGGCCTCGAGAATGGCGGATTGTTTCTCGCCCTCCGCCTTAAGGATTGCCGACTGGCGCATGCCTTCTGCCTCGAGGATCACGGCGCGCTTTTCACGCTCCGCCTTCATCTGACGTGTCATCGCGTTGACGATGTCCTGCGGCGGACGGATGTCGCGGAGCTCGACGCGGGTGATCTTCACGCCCCAGTTCTCGGTCGCGTTGTCGACCACCCCGAGCAGGCGCGTATTGATCTCGTCGCGCTTAGACAGCGTCTCGTCCAGGTCCATCGAACCCATCACGGTGCGCAGGTTGGTAGTCGATAGCGCCATGATCGCAGTGTAGAGGTCCGAGACCTCGTAAGCTGCCTTGGCGGCGTCGAGCACCTGAAAGAAGACGACGCCATCGACCGCGACCATCGCATTGTCCTTGGTGATGATCTCCTGCCCAGGGATATCGAGGACCTGCTCCATCATGTTGATCTTGCGGCCGACGCGATAGAAAAACGGCGTCACATAATTGAACCCCGGCTCGGCGACGCGCACGAAGCGGCCGAAATGCTCGATGGTATAGCGATAGCCCTGCCGAACGATTTTGACGCCCGTCATCACGATCAGAAGCGCAAGAACCGCGACGGCGGTCATGAAGGTGGTCAGCATAGGTCTTCCCCGGTCTCCCTTTTCCGGGGCATGATGCGACGGCCATGGCTGTAGCGGAAGCAAAAAGCGACAGAGGCGGCGACCTGTTCGCCGTACGGTCGGTGTTGTTTCTTCCGGCGTCTAACCCGCGCGCGATCGAGAAGGCGCGAGGCCTTGGCGCTGACCTCGTCGTGCTCGACCTCGAAGACGCGGTGAAACCCGAGGACAAGGCGGATGCGCGAAAGGCCGCGGTCGCCGCCTTCAAGGATGAATGGCGGATGCCGGTGGCGATCCGGATCAACGGCGTGGGAACGAAGTGGCACTCACCGGACCTCGATGCGGCCGATCGTTCGAAGGCCGATTACATCGTCGTGCCGCGCGCGATGTCTGCCCATCTGGTCAGGGATGTCGCGAAGACGGTTCGCAAGCCCGTGCTGGCGATGATCGAGACTGCGGCGGGAGTGCTTTGCTCTGCCGAGATCGCCAAAGTCTGCGCGGGCCTCATCGCGGGAACGAACGACCTCCGAGCGGACTTGCGATTGCCGCTCGATGCGACGCGCGAACCGATCTCGGCATCGCTGCAGATGGTCGTGCTAGCGGCGCGGGCTGCGGGCATCGCGGTGTTCGATGGGGTGTTCAACAATCTCGATGACAGCGAAGGTTTCGCGAAGGAAGCCACGGAAGGGCGACGGCTTGGCTTCGACGGCAAGAGCCTGATTCACCCAAACCAGATCGTGCCTTGCCACAAGGCGTTCGGGCCAAGTCCCGCCGAGATCGAGCGGGCCAAGGCATTGGTCGACGCATTCCACGGGGGTGCCGAGCGCTTCGGCAATGAGATGATCGAGCGGATGCACGTCGAGGCAGCACAGCGGGTACTGGAACGCGCGGGCTCCTGAGCCAAGGCTTGGCGAATCGGGCGCGGCCTGTCATGGGCCGATATGGCCCAACTCAACGACGCCTCTGACATTCCACTTGGACTGACGTTCGACGACGTCCTGCTGCAGCCGCTCGAATCGACGGTTCTTCCAAGCCAGGCCGACACGCGGACTTACCTGACCCGCGAGATCCCGCTCAACATCCCGATCCTGTCATCGGCCATGGACACGGTGACCGAGGCCGACATGGCCATCGTGCTCGCTCAGCTCGGCGGGATCGGAGTGCTCCACCGCAACCTCACGCTAAAGGAACAGGCTGCGGCGGTGCGTCAGGTTAAGCGGTTCGAGAGCGGGATGGTGGTGAACCCCATCACCATGACGCCCGACCAGACGCTCGCGGAAGCTCTCGATCTCATGGAATCTAACCGCATCAGCGGCATTCCGATCGTCGAAAAATCGGGCAAGCTTTGCGGCATCCTCACCAATCGCGACGTTCGCTTTGCCGAAAACCCGCGGCAACCGGTCAGCGAGCTGATGACTCGAGACAATCTGGCGAAGGTCCCGATCGGCACGAGCCAGGAAGAAGCGCGACGCATCCTTCACCAGCGGCGCATCGAGAAGTTGCTGGTCGTCGACCATGACGATCATTGCGTCGGGCTCATCACCGTCAAGGATATCGAGAAGTCGGTAGCGGCGCCTCATGCCACCAAGGATGCTGAAGGGCGCCTTCGGGTCGCCGCGGCTTCTACCGTCGGTGATGCCGGCTTCGCGCGATCAGAGGCGCTGATCGACGCTGGCTGCGACTGCGTGGTGATCGACACTGCGCATGGCCACAACCGCGATGTCGCCGCAGCGGTGCGGCGCGTGAAGGACCTCAGCAACTCGGTACAGGTGGTCGCGGGCAATATCGCGACAACCGACGCCGCCAAGTCTCTGGCTGACGCGGGCGCGGACGCAATCAAGGTCGGCATCGGACCCGGGTCGATCTGCACGACGCGGATCGTTGCCGGGATCGGCGTCCCGCAGCTGACGGCGATCATGGATGCGGCCAAGGGCGCCAACGGCGTGCCGATCATCGCGGACGGCGGAATCCGCACCAGCGGCGACATGGCAAAGGCGCTTGCCGCCGGCGCATCGACGGTGATGGTGGGGTCGCTGCTGGCCGGCACTGCGGAAGCGCCTGGCGAAACGTTCCTTTACCAGGGTCGCAGCTACAAATCCTATCGCGGCATGGGGTCGGTCGGGGCGATGGCCCGCGGCTCGGCCGACCGCTACTTCCAGCAGGACATCAAGGACCATCTGAAGCTCGTACCCGAAGGGATCGAAGGGCAGGTTCCGTACAAGGGCCCGGTCCGCGACATCATCCATCAGCTGGTCGGGGGCGTGAAGGCGGCGATGGGCTATACCGGGTCGAACACCATCGCCGAGCTCCAGCAGCGCGCGCGGTTCGTCCGGATCACCAACGCCGGCCTTTCAGAGAGTCACGTCCATGACGTCGCGATCACGCGCGAGGCGCCCAACTATCCGACGCGCTAGATCATGACCCCCGCCGCCCGCCTCCAGGCGTCGATCGAGGTACTGGACGAGGTGATTGCGTCGACCCGGGACGACGGCCCTCCGGCGGACTCGATCGTCACCCGTTACTTCAAGCACCGGCGTTACGCAGGTTCGAAGGACCGGCGTGCTGTGCGCGAGCTGGTGTTCCGTGCGATCCGGCGGTCAGCTGAGCGGCCCGAGAGCGGACGAA
>JAFBAM010000237.1 GCA_019247755.1 Sphingomonas sp. | reverse complement strand
GTCGATACTTGAGAGGAGTTGCCCCTAGTACGAGAGGACCGGGGTGAACATGCCTCTGGTGGACCTGTCGTGGCGCCAGCCGCGCAGCAGGGTAGCTATGCATGGACGGGATAACCGCTGAAAGCATCTAAGCGGGAAGCCTCCCTCGAGATAAGGTATCTTAGAGTCGTGGAAGACCACCACGTTGATAGGCCGGGTGTGGAAGCGCAGTAATGCGTGGAGCTAACCGGTCCTAATTACTCATTTCGCGCTTGAGAGTCCCACCATCATCGTCAGCCCTGCTGGCGTTGGTTGAACGCTCAGCTAGATGCCCAAAGTATAAAGTGCACGATTTCTAGAACTGCTTTGCACCGTCACCATAGCTTGGTGACCATAGCGTCCGTGACCCACCCGATCCCATCCCGAACTCGGCCGTGAAACCGGACAGCGCCGATGGTACTACTGCTTAAGCAGTGGAAGAGTAGGTCGTCGCCAGGCTTTGCTGGCGGTGGAAAGCAGAACCCATTCGCAGTGTTGAAAATGCCGCCGACGAGCCTATCTCGCGGCGGCGTTTTTGTTTTTGCGTACTGGTGACGCGGGGTGGAGCAGCCCGGTAGCTCGTCAGGCTCATAACCTGAAGGTCGCAGGTTCAAATCCTGCCCCCGCAACCAACCACCAAGCCGCCTTCGGGGCGGCTTTTTCTTTAATAGTTGTACGCCCGCTCGCCGTGGTCGGAGATATCCAGGCCCTCGCGCTCGGCGTCTCTCGCATGCCGCAAAGGCATCACCGCCTTCACAACGCCGAAGCAGAGCGCTGACCCAGCCGCCGACCAGGCGATGGCAACGCCCACCGCTGCGATCTGCGCCACGAGTTGGTGCGCCAGCGAGTAGCTTGATCCACCATGCCCTCCGAGGACGGGCAGCGCCACGATCGCTGTGCCAATCGAGCCCGTGATCCCGCCGAGCCCGTGGATTCCGAACACATCGAGGCTGTCGTCGAGCCTCAGCCGGTTCTTGAGCGATCCGACGAAACCGTAACAGACGAGGCTTGCCGCTACCCCGAGCAACATTGCGCCGATCGGTCCGCTTGCGCCAGCCGCAGGCGTAACCGCGACCAGGCCGGCCACCGCTCCCGAAGCGCCGCCGAGCATCGACGGCTTGCCCGACACCAGCCGCTCGGCGGCCATCCAGCTCAGCAACCCTGCCGCCGGCGCCACCAAGGTGTTGACCATCGCTACCGCGGCTAGCCCGTTCGCCTCGAGTGCCGAACCGGCGTTGAACCCGAACCAGCCGACCCACAGCAGCCCTGCACCGACCATGGTCAGCGCCAGCGAGTGCGGCGGCATCGCCTCCTTCAGATGCCCGATCCTCGACCCGGCGAATGCGACCCCGACCAGTCCGGCGACGCCGGAGTTGATGTGCACCACAGTCCCGCCGGCAAAGTCGATCGCGCCAAACTTGAACAGGAACCCCTCGCTGGACCACACCATGTGCGCCAGCGGCGCGTAGACCACCGTTAGCCACAAGGTGGCGAACAGCATCATCGCCGAGAAGCGCACACGCTCGACCAAAGCGCCGATCACGAGCGCAGCCGTGATTGCCGCAAAGCTCATCTGGAACGCCGCGAACACCAGCTCCGGGATCGCCTTGCCGGCGCTTCCCACGGCCCAGGCCGAGGCGTCGGACATTCCGGCGAACCCTCCTTTGCTGAGGTCGCCAATCAGCCGTCCCCCACTGCCGAACGCTAGGCTGTAGTCCCACAGAACCCAGGTCAGGATCGCGATCGCCGTGATCCCCAGCACTTGGCTCATCACGCTCAGGAGGTTCTTGGCTCTGACCAGCCCACCATAAAAGAGCGCCAGCCCCGGCAGCAGCATCAGCATGACAAGCGCCGTCGACACCAGCATCCATGCCGTGTCGCCGCTGTCGATGGTGAGCTGCCCCATTACGCGCCCTCCGCTTGCTGCAGTGCAATAAGCTAGCTGCAGCGGCGGCTTGGGCTACGTGAAAGCTTCACCTATTGGGTAGGCGGCTCTGGATGCGCAGCCTTCCACTGCATCGCCCGTCGGACCCGCGCCTCAACCGACGGATGGTCGTAAAAGACGACCTCCTCGATCTGATTCGGTCTCGGGTAACGATACTCTGCAGTTTTCACGAGCGAGGTCGACAGCGCGTCAGGCCGGTTCTCGGTCTGGAGCGAATAGAGATCGGCCTGGCTCTCGAGCGTCCGGCTGAACGTGTTAAAGATGGGCAGCGTAAGCAGGCTGAAGAGCGAGATCATGAAGAACAGCACCGGAATTCCGCGCGGTTCGGCGAGGCTTGCGCTGCTTCCGAACCTGCTGGCGAACCGGGGGAAGGTGCGGTCGGCGATCCAGAACAGGATGATCGCCGCGACTGAATAGAACAGGATGCCCCACCAAGTGTGCTTCAGCACATAATGGCCGATCTCGTGCCCGGTGACGGCGCGGACCTCGTCCAGCGTCGCATTCTTGAATGCCACGTCGGAGATGGCGACCCGTGCGGTGCTGCCCACTCCTCCGGCGTTCGCGGTAAAATTGTTCGATTGGCGTGAGCCGTTGAACATGAAGACCCGCTCCGGCGGCACGCCGGCGCGCCCCGCCATCGAGACAACCGCGTCGCGCACCTGGCCCGGCGGGATCGGCTCATATTTGTTGAACAGGGGCTCGACCAACACTGGCGAGAGCAGGATCAGGAAGGTGAAGACCGCTGCTGTCAACGCGCCGGACCAAAGCCACCAATTCTTCCCCGCCTTGCGCATGAGCAAGTAAACAAGGGTCATGAATATGGCGCCGACGATTGCCGTGATCCCCACCCCGAGCGCGGCCTGACCAAGCCAGTCACCGAGCGGCTGGCTCGTTCGCCCGTAGGATTTTTCGCGGAAGTAATCGGCGTAGAGCGACCACGGCAGCGTCAACACCGCCGAGACGACGAAATAGACGATCGCGACCACGAAGGCTCGCAAGTTGCGGCGCTTCTCGCCAAGCTTGGCATCGAGCTTGTCGAGCACGCCCGATTTGACGATCAGCCAGGTAATGACCGCCGCAACGAGCACCGCCCACAGAAGCATCCATTCCTTGCCCACGGTATAATTGTGCGCCTTTTCCAGCGCAGCCGGCCCCAGGCTGTCGATATATTGCCTGGTGGCGGCTTCAGGATCGAATGTCATCGTCGCCTCTCCCCGAAACGAACCGGCAGCGTAACAGCTGTTCGGGCAGGCGCAACGGGAACGACTGCGAGGCGCCGGCGATTATCGGCGAGTGACTAGGAGCCCGGTTCCCGCGCCGATGGAGGCTTTGCTCGCTGCCGAGCTGCCAGAGGGCGAAGGCTGGCAGTTCGAGCCCAAGTGGGATGGCTTTCGTTGCCTCGCACATCGCGATGGCGCGGAAGTCACGCTGACATCGAAATCAGGCAAGCCGCTGGCGCGCTATTTCCCCGAAGTCGTCGAGATGCTGCATCGCCTGAAGTCGAAGCAGTTTCTGCTCGACGGAGAGCTGATCATCCCGGCCGGGGATGCACTGTCGTTCGAAGCACTGCAATTGCGCCTCCACCCCGCCGAAAGTCGGGTGCGGAAACTTGCGAATGAAACGCCGGCTGGGCTGATGACGTTCGACCTGCTCGAATGGGACGGCAAGGCGCTCGCCGCGCTGCCGCTATCGAAGCGCCGCGAGAAGCTGGACCAATTCTTCCGCAGGAACGGCACGGACGGGCTCCAGCTGTCGCCGATGACCCGCGATCGCGAGGTGGCGCTCGGCTGGCTGCAACGCAGCGGCGGCGCGCTCGACGGTGTCATCGCCAAGCGCTCGGACCTAGAATATCGCTCGGGCGAAAGGGCCATGGTCAAGGTGAAGCAGCAGCGTACCGCGGACTGCGTCGTGGGCGGCTTTCGGTACGCCACTGGAAAGCCGGAGGTCGGCTCGCTCCTCCTCGGCCTCTACAATGAGGAAGGACTGCTCGATCACGTCGGTTTCACCTCGGCGATCCCGTCGAACGAGCGGCCGAAGCTGACGAAAGAATTGAAAAAGCTAATCGAACCGCCCGGTTTCACCGGAAGTGCCCCCGGCGGGCCGAGCCGCTGGAACACCGAGCGCACCGGCCAGTGGGAGCCGCTCAAACCTGTGCTCGTGGTCGAGGTTCGCTACGATCAGGTGACCGGCCACCGCTTCCGCCATGGCACCGGCTTCGTCCGCTGGCGCCCCGACAAGGACCCCACGCAATGCACCTTCGAGCAACTTGCGCCTGAGCTTCGGCCCTCCGAGCTGAAGGAGCTGTTCGCCGCATGAGCCTGCTGTTTGACAACCCGCTCATCGCCGGCCTTCGCTACAATGCCGACATTATCGATGAGGCGGAAGAAGAGGCACTAATCCGGAAGCTCGGGGAGCTCGACCTGTCGCCCTTCCGCTTTCACGGCTGGCTCGGAAACCGGAAGACCCAGAGCTTCGGCTGGCGTTACGACTTCAACGACGCGAGCTTCGCGCCGACCGAGCCGGTCCCCGACTGGCTCGATGGAGTGCGGTTCCGGGCGGCAGCGTTTGCGGGTCTAGAGTCCGAAGATTTCGTGCACGCCCTGCTCGCCCGTTACGACCCCGGTGCGGGGATCGGCTGGCATCGTGATCGCGACGTCTTTGACATAGTGGTCGGCATTTCCCTCGGTACGCCGGCTACGTTGCGCTTCCGGCAGCGCACCGGTGATAGGTTCCGCCGCGCCAGTCTCGAGGTCGTACCGCGCTCGGCCTACCTGCTCTCAGGTGAGGCCCGGTACGACTGGGAACACAGCATCTCCCCGGGCCAAAGCCTTCGCTTCTCAATCACGTTCCGAACGCTTTCGGACAAGGGCCGCCGCATCGCATCCAAGCCGTAACGCCCCGGAACGGCTCGCCGCCGAAACGGTTCTTCGCGCATGCGTAGGTTGTCGCTGCTCTTGATGCCGATGCTGCTCACCTCTTGTGCAAAAGGACCGCAAGCAGACCTTCCTTCGATCGGCGAAGCAAGGTCGGTCATCGCAGAGTGGGCGATGGTCAATCAGCTGGCGTCCGACGGCAAGCTCACGGCGCCTTATGTCTCGACCATGCGCAAGCAGCTGCGAGAGCAACTACAGTCGTTAGAGTCCGCGCTAGAGCAGCCCGACAGTACGTACGCCGCTGAAATGCGCGCCGGACTTCGCGAACCCGACAATGCGTCACCCGCGCTACTGCGCGAGCATGCCGAAAAGCTGAAGGCGATGGAGACCGCGCTTGAATCCGCTTGAGCTGACGCTTGGGATCATGACTGCGGTCGGCGGGTTCGTCGACATCAGCGAGCTGGTGTTCGCCGCACAGGCTGGGTCCATTTTCGATTACGCACTGATTTGGGTCTTCGCCTTTTCGACCATTGGCATGATGGTCTTCGGCGAGATGAGTGGCCGCGTCGCCGCCGTCGCCAAGCAGCCCGTCTTCAATCTCATGCGCCACCGGCTTGGCCTCAAAGTCGGCCTCGTCACCCTGTTCGCCTCGCTGGTCAGCACTCTAATCACCTGTGCGGCCGAGGTAGGCGGCATGGGACTCATCCTCCACTATCTGACCGGCGCGCCATATCTGCTGATGGCGATTGCGAGCGCCATCGCGCTGATGCTGTCGATGTGGGTACTGCCATTCAAATGGATCGAGCGCACCTATGGCCTGCTCGGTCTCATGATGCTCGTCTTCGCGGCCGCGCTGGTCGCAATCCATCCCCCCTGGGACCGATTGCTGGCCGGCTTCGTGCCCCAGGTGCCGACCGGGCTCAGCCCCAAGCAGCTGCTGCAGTTCGCCTATTTCGGCGTCGCGATCCTGAGCGCGGTGATGTTCCCCTATGAAGCCTATTTCTATTCCTCGGGCGGGATCGAGGAAGGATGGGGTATCAAGGACCTCACCACCAACCGGGTGACCACGACCGTCGGCTTTGCGCTCGGTTCACTCCTTGCGATCGCTATTCTCGCCAGCTCCGCACAACTGTTTGGACCGGCTTTGGTAGGTCCGCAGGAGCCTGGCACCTCGGCGCTGGAGGCGGCAATCCCGTTTGGCCGCGCCGGGCTCGTCGTCGCGCTTCTCGGGATGCTGATGGCGGTCGCTGGCGCTGCAGTCGAAACCTGCATGTCCAACGCTTACGCGCTGGCGCAATTCTTCGGCTGGGAATGGGGCCGACATAAGAAGCCGTGGGAGGCGCCGCGCTTCACGCTCGCATGGATCATCTTCATGCTCCTCGGCCTCCTGATCGTGCTCACCGGCATCGAGGTCATGAGCCTGGTAGAATATGCGGTGCTGTTCTCGATCATCGTCCTGCCGCTGACCTACTTGCCGCTCATGCTCCTCGCTGGTGACAGGAGTTACATGCGCGGTCACGCGAACAAGTGGCTCGCGAAAGGCCTCGGGTGGACCTATCTCGCGATCGTCTGCGTCGCGGCCGTTGCCGCCATCCCGCTGTACGTGCTGACGTCCGGAGGCCGGGCGTGAACCTCCAGGACTCCGTCAAGCTTGTGAGCCAGCTACTCGACCTTCCGATCGTCGACAGTGACGAACGCTGGTGCGGCATCGTGGACGATGTCGAACTGGGCGGTGGGCCAGGCAAGGAAGCTCGTATCGCGGCGCTGCTGGTTG
>JAFBAM010000076.1 GCA_019247755.1 Sphingomonas sp. | reverse complement strand
GTTCCCGAACCCTTCCAGCCGCAGAAAGTCTGGAAGCCCGGCCAGGCGCCGGTCGTCGCGCCGGCCGCGCGATTGGCATAAAGCACACCGGCTTCGATCGTGTTCAGGAAGCGGTCGAGCTCGGCGGGGTCCCGCGTGTAGACGCCGGCCGTCAGGCCGAACGGGCTATGGTTGGCGTCGGCGATCGCATCTTCGAGATCGTCGAACGGGAGGATGCTCAGGAACGGTAGGAATAGTTCGTCACGGTTGATCGGATGGTCGCGATCGAGGCGGGTGACGATCGTTTTTTCGACATAGGTGCCGCCATCGAACAGCCCTCCGCCGAGTTGCGTTCCCCCGAGCAGGATCGACCCCGCAGCGCTTGCCTGCCCGGAAGCAGAGGTGAAGCGATCGACCGCGGCCTGGTCGATGACCGGCCCCAAGAATACGTCCTGCCGGCGAGGGTCGCCCACAGCGAGCTTGGTGGCCGTCTCGATAAGTGTCCCAAGAAAGTCGTCGATGATTGCCCGCGCGACATAGGCCTTGGATGATGCACTGCACTTCTGTCCGGAAAGTCCAAATGCCGAGCGCGCAACGCCGGAGGCGGCGACGGCGAGATCCGCGCTTGCCGTCACGATCGCCGGGTTCTTGCCGCCCATCTCGCAGAGGACCGGGCGCATCGCTCTCGAGGAGGCTGCATGGCGCAGGATGGTCATCCCGACGGCATTCGAACCGGTAAAGGCAAAGCCGTCGATGCGCGGATGCTGCGCCAGCGCTTTGCCAGTCTCGTCGCCGCCCTGGACCAGGTTGAGCACGCCGTCCGGCAGCCCGCCCGCGACTAGCGCCTCGACCACGAGCCTCCCCGTCAGCCCCGCAGCATCGCTCGGCTTGAACACGACGGTGTTCCCGGCGACCAGCGCGGCCGAGATCATCCCGATCGCTAGCGCGACAGGAAAGTTGAACGGCGCGATGACGGCGAACGCGCCATAGGGACGAAGCTCGACCGAGCAATGCTCTACCGCCGATGCCCCCGGTCGCGTTTCGCGGAACCCGTCGGTTCGCTCCATCTCGCCGCAATAATGGCGGATCAGGTCGATCGCTTCTTCGACCTCCCCGACCGCTTCGAGCCGCGATTTCCCGACCTCGATGAGGCAGGCAACCGACAGGTCCCACTTGCGCGCCTCCACAATGTCTGCGGCTGCACGAAGAAGTTCGACCCGCCGAGGCCAGCCGAGATCCCGCCAGGCTGGAAAGGCCGCGCGCGCCACGTCGACCGCCTCGTCGACGAGCGCCACGGACGCCTGCGGGAACTCGCCGAGCACAATCTCGCGATCGATCGGGCTGGGTGCGGCGACGACTTCGCCATCGCTCCGATCGCGGCCGCCGATCAGGGCGGGGCGGTGCTTTCCGAGCAGCCGAGCCTCGGCCTCCGGCATCACCTCGTCGAGATGGGCGTGGACCCCTGAAAAATCCTCTCCAGTGTTCGAATAGGTGACTCGCGGGAGGTTGGTTGGCTGGATGTTCATGTCATCACCTTCAGTCTGCCGGATTCGATCATCGGCAATTCACGCGGAATCAGAACTTCGGGTTCTTCGTCGAGTTCGCGCGCCCATTTGTGGCCAGAATAGACCGCCTGCTGGATCGTGCTCGGCGCCCAGCAATCGCCGATACGCGTGACGGACGCGATTCCTGCCGCCTGCCAGCGATCGCGAAGGTCTTCGTAGAGCGCATCGACCGGAAGGCGCGCCGTCACGGTGACCAGCGCACTGGCCGGCCGCTCGAATTTCTCGCCGGTGAGGACGCTGTTGAGCTGAACCGAATCGCCGGCAAAGCCGGCGACGCTCATGTACGGCAGGATCTCGACGCCGAGCTTTGCCATGCGCCTGGCGATCGGCAGGGCCTCCAGGGTATTCGCGGTCCAAGCGGAAACCGCCGCCGCTGTCGTCACGAGAACGACCTCTGCACCGGCGTATCGCGATACCTCGGCGAGGACTCCGCCCATATAATAATGGTCGTCATCCCAGATGATGATAGGCCCCGCCTCGGGATCGCGGCCGGCCATGATGTCGTCGGGCGTATAGACCGTAGCCCCGTCGAAGATCGGAAAGCCGGAATCGCGCCCAACGCCATCTCGACGCCAGAACGATCCGGTTGCGATCGCGACGTGCCGCGCGCCGAACTGGAGAACGTGCCCGGCCTCGAGCTTGCTGTCGCGATAGATGGAAACGTTCGCCATCCGCTCGAGCTGGCCGACGCGCCAGTCGCGGACCCGCGCCCATTCCGACAGTCCTGGCAGCTTGCTTTCGCGCGTCACCCGCCCGCCAAGCTCGTCGCTTGCCTCGGCGAGGTGCACCTCGAACCCGCGCCGGGCGGCCGAGAGCGCAGCCTCCAGCCCGGCCGGCCCCGCCCCGACCACCAGCACCGAACCCTCGGACTTCTTCGGTGCGATGATCTCGGGATGCCAGCCGCGCCGCCACTCCTCGCCCATCGTCGGGTTCTGGGTGCAGCGGAGATTAGTCGACGTGTAGTCGCTCGACACGCACATGTTGCAGCCGATGCATTCGCGGATGTCGTCGATCCGGCCCTCCTCGATCTTCTTCGGCAGGAACGGATCGGCGATCGACGGCCTCGCGGCGCCGATGAAGTCGAGCACGCCGCGCTTGATCTGCGACACCATCGTGTCCGGCGACGTAAATCGTCCCACGCCCACCACCGGCTTGGTCGTGAGGCTTTTGACGAAGCTGGTGTAGGCTTCCTGGAAACCTTCTTTGGCGAAGCGTGAAGTCTGGCTGTCATTCGGCCAGTTCGAGATGTTGACGTCCCACAAGTCCGGCAGCTCGGCTAGCATTGCGATCACGTCGCGCGCTTCGCCGTCGTGGGTCAGGCCTGCCTCGCCGATCAGCTCGTCCGCGCAGAAACGGACCGCCACCGCGCATTTGTCGCCGACCGCTTCCTTCGTATCCTCGATCAGCTCGCGGAGAAGGCGAGCGCGGTTCTCGAGGCTTCCGCCATATTCGTCGGTGCGGTCGTTCTTGCGGCGTTCGAGGAACTGCTGCGCGATCGACAGATCGTGGGTCGCATAGACGTAGACGATATCGAAACCCGCCTTCTTCGACCGGACAGCGGCGTCGCGGTGCCATCCTCGAAGGTTGCGGATGTCCTCCTTGTCCATCGCTCGCGCCTGCACCGGATAGTTGTAGATGATCGGGCGGTGCGAGGGCGCTATCGGGGCAATGCGTGTGCCCCAGTTCGCGACCGAACCGCCGTGGTGCATGATCTCGATCGCCGCGAGCGCGCCATGTTCGTGCACCGCGTCCGCCATCAGCGCCATCGCCGGGATGTCGCGGTCGTCCCACAACCGCCCCTCGTGAAAGGGCTCGCAGTCAGCACTCGGGTGGATTTCGGTTTCCTCGGTTGCCACAACCGCCCAGCCCCCCTCGGCCTTTATTCCACGCAACCGCGCGAGCGTCTCGGGCTGGGTCCAACCAATGCCAGTGCAGTGCGGGACCTGGTAGAAGCGATTGCGCGCAATCACGGGACCGATCTTCACCGGTTCGAACAGGATGTCGTAGCGCGGATCGCGGCTCATTATGGAAGCACCGCGTCGACGGTATCGCCGAGCAGGTCGACGATCGTCTCAAGCTCGTGGTCAGCGATGTTGTAGGGCGGCGCGAGCAGGATGTGGTCGCCGCTGCGGCCGTCGGCGGTACCGCCGCCCGGGTAGATCAGCAGTCCGCGAGCGAAAGCTTCAGACTTGGCTCGCTCATGCAGCTTGAGCGCAGGATCGAACGGGGCTTTCGTAGCGCGGTCGGCGACGAGTTCGATCGCCAGCAACAGGCCGCGTCCCCTGATGTCGCCGACGTTGGGATGATTGCCGAAGCGGGAAGTCAGCAGCGCCTGCAGCCGCTCGCCGGCAGTTACCACGCGACCTAGCAATCCCTCCTCCCGGATGATTTGCTGGACCGCGAGCGCTGCCGCGCAGCCGACGGGGTGCGCATTGTAGGTCTGGCCGTGCTTCAGCGCACCCGATCCGCTCGCAACCGCTTCATAGACCTTGTCCGTGCACACGACGGCGCCGATCGGCTGGTAGCCGCCGCCGAGCCCCTTGCCGAGCGTGACGATGTCGGGGACCACGCCATCCTGCTCGCACGAGAGGAACGTGCCAGTACGCCCCGAACCGCACATGACCTCGTCGAGGATGAGCAACACGCCATAGCGGTCGCAGATTTCGCGAATTTTCCGCAGATATCCGGCTACTGGCGGGACCGCACCGGCCGTCGCTCCGACCACCGTTTCGGCAATGACCGCCATTACCGTTTCCGCGCCAAGCACTAGAATCTCAGCTTCAAGGGAATTCGCCGCGCGCCGTCCGTAATCCTCGGCACTCTCTTCAGCTTCCGCGAAGCGATATTCGAAGCAGGGATCAACCAAAGAGACGTCGATCAGCAAGGGCGCGTATGGCGCGCGTCGCCATTCACTTCCGCCCACCGCCAATGCTCCGAGCGTATTGCCATGGTAGCTGAGGCGCCGCGCAATGACTTGCGTGCGGCCACTGTCCCCGTGCTCCAGATGATATTGCCGCGCGAGCTTCAGCGCGGCCTCGGTCGCCTCGGATCCGCTACTCGTGAACCAGACGCGATCGAGCGCTCCGGGCGACAAATCGGCGACCAGGTCAGCCAGTTCCTCGCCTTCGGCTGTCGTAAAGAAACCCGTGTGCACATATTCAAGCCGCGCGGCTTGTTCGGCGATTGCTGCAGCGACTCTTGGATGGCCGTGACCCAGACAGGACACCGCAGCGCCGCTGCAAGCATCGAGGTAACGACGTCCGTCTGCGTCGATCAGGAATGATCCTTCACCGCGGACTGCGATCGGCGGGCGCGCGCTGGTTGAACGATGAAAGACGTGCGCCCCCATTCGTCCAGACTAGCGCGGGCCGACGGGACATCATAGCACTGCCGTAATGAGGTGGAGGCACGCCCTGGGCGCGGTTGCCGCGCTGGCATTCGTAAGCCCGGCCGCGGCTGACCTCGATCTCCGGCGAGCCGACGTGAGCCATCTTCCGAACGGTTTGACCGTGATCATGCTCGAGGATCACAGCTTGCCGCTAGTCAGTGTCCAGATGCTCTACAAGAGTGGTTCGGCCGCCGAGATAACTGGCAAGACCGGCCTTGCTCATTTCCTGGAGCATTTGGCGTTCCGCGGCAGCGAGAATTTCCCAAACGCCCGAGCGACCGAGCTGATCTACGATTCCGGCGGCGAGTGGCATGGCTACACCGCAATGGACCAGACAACTTATTTTGCGACCATGCCCAAGGACGGTCTCGACCTGCTGCTGAAGATAGAAGCCGACCGCATGGCGCGGGTGGTGATCGACCCGACGTCGATCGATGCGGAAAAGGGCGCCGTCATCACCGAGCTGCACAGCTACGAGAACGATCCGGCATCGGTCCTGCAGGATGCCGTCACCCGAACTGCCATCCAGGCGCACCCCTACGGGAGCCCGATGGCGGGGTACATAAGCGACGTCGACGCGCTGACCATCGACGATGCGGAAGCCTATTACGCAAGTCACTACGCCCCCGGGAACGCGGTCCTGACGATCGTCGGTGACTTCGTCACGGCGGACGCAAAGGCATTACTCGCCCGCGACTTCGCCAACGTTTCTGCGCGACCGGTTGCCCTGTCGCATTTCTCGGCCGAACCTTATCAAACCGGCGAGCGCCGCATCCTGCTTGGGGGAGCAGTGGATCGGCAATTCTTCGTCCTCGCCTATCACGCACCCGCGGCATCGAACCCGGACTTCCCAGCATTCCTGGTGCTTCAGGAACTACTTGCAGGCGGCTCCGGCCTAAACCTGCACCAGAGCAACTGGACGCCAAGCGCCGCCACCAAAGGCTCCCTGCTATTCGGTGCGACCGACGACATCGCCAGCTGGTTGCCACCAACGCGCGACAGCTTCCTGTTCACCATCAACGGTTCGATTGCGGGCAACGCGAGCCGACCAGCATTCGAAACGGGGCTGGAAAGGCGAATTGCAAGCCTGCGAGTGAACGCGGCCGATCTGGATAATGCTAAAGCAGGCGTAATCCGATCGATCGCGGAGGACGTCCAAACGACTGAGGATGCGGCGCACCAGCTCGCCTTCTTCGAGGGCGTCGGAGCGCTTGACCAGTTGCTTGAAATGCCGAAGCTGATCGCCGCTGTGTCGCCCGCCGACGTTGAGCGCGTCGCCAAGATGTACCTTGTGCCGGAACAGCGGACCGTCGGTTGGTTGGTACCGGGCAAAGCGACCGCAGCAACGGATGGCGTCGGCAATCCTCAACCGGCTGCCGATCGCCCGGGGCAGCCGGCGTCCGCGGTCACTGCGGGCCAGCCTGAGATACGACGTCTTTCGGGCGGACTGTCTGCAATCGTGCACTTCAATCCTTTATCGGACCGGGTGACCGTTGAGCTGTTGCTATCAGGTCCGACCAACGGCGGCGTACACCCAGACGACTTGGCCGGACTTGACGCTTTGGTTCGTTCTGGCCGGCCTGCCGATCTTTCGGCCCTGCTGCGCGAACTTGCGATGGCTCAGCGAGATGTCGCGTCCGAACTGCCGAGCGACGATCCGGCGACTCGTCTTCAGCAGCTCATCACAGCGCAGACCGCAGCCCCCAAGAGCGTCACGCCGACACCCCTCGCGGTCTTAGTCAGCGGCAACGTGTCACCAGGGTCAGCATTGAACGCCATCGAGCAGTGGTTCGACCATGTCGCAACAGGCAGGATCACATCGACTCCTGCACGGCCACGGACGTTGGTTCGCGAGAAGATCGGCAAGCCGCTCGCCCAGGGTGGACTTGGCTATGTCGTCGAGGGCCCGCCGCCCGGCACGCGCGAGGCGCTCGCTTGGCGCATGCTCCTCTATGTCCTGACCCATGATTATTCGGGACGGCTGGGGAATTCGGCGATCCGCGACAAGGGACTCGTCTATCATATTTATAGCCTCGTTCGGACCGACGGCCGGCGGAGCTGGGCGACAATCTCGACAGGAGTCGATCCCGACAGGGCCGATGCGATGGAGGCAGAGTTGCGCTCGCAAATCGCCCGACTGGCTAGCGAGCCGCCGACGCAAGCCGAGGTCGATGCCGCACGCAATCATCTCCTCGGCCGCGACCTGACTCAAGCGCAGAGCAATGAAGAACTGGCCGCCAAGTTCGCACGAGAATTAGTCGAGACCGGAGGGCTACGATCGCATGAGCAACTCGAGAGTCAGATTCGGTCGATCACACCCGCGGATCTCGCCGCCGCTGCCGCCTCTTTTGGCAAGGGAACCATCCTACGCGTCGACGTCGCCAATCCGAAATACTGATCTCAGTGCGAGAGCCCGTCAAAGTGATCGCGCGCTTTTCTTAGGTAATCTATCGTCGCTTGGCGCTCGCGCTCGGTTCGATAGTCCTTTCGAGCCGATGCGTCCGCAATCACCCGGTCGAGCCAATGCGCGAAGTACGCGGCGTCCTCCGGATGTGGAGGAACCCCGCCGGGCAAGTCGACATAGATCGGGCTAGTCGTTGCGTAAGGATAGATGTCGAGGACGTGCGGGTCTGAGCCATCATTCCAGGCCCGCAGCAGCAGCCAGCCCGAGTGGTCGATCGGCACCTCGCCAACGGCATCGACGTCCTGCACCGCCCCCTGGCCATAAGATGCAACGACGTGGCCGTCCTGGACGAGTTCCAAGTGATCGACCCGAACAGGCGAGCGCAGGGCAATCTTGAACTTAAGTTTGCCGGGGCCGCCCATAGAGATCGTGTCGCCGGGATGTTTGCCGCCGACATCCAGACCGAGCAGCGGACCGTTGGTTGCGAAGGTGCGGCCTGCCTTCAGCGCCGCCAAAAGCCCAGCAGGGCTCGTGTCGCCGCGGGTATCGAGGAACACGCGGTTCATCCCGACGGGACCGCGGAGGTCGGCATAATTGGTCATGGCGTCAGTCCCCGCCCCCGCGGGGATTTGGTAGCCGAGATTGAGCAGCCGATACCAAACGGCGGCCGTCGACTTGTGGTCTGAGAAGCCGACGATCTCCATATAATCGACCTTGCCATTCGCCACGTCGGCGGGAAGCTCGTTGGTCAGCGTCTTGTCGGTCGCAGGATCGTCGTCGAATGGATGCACGTAACCGACGAGCGCGCCCTGTGCGTGAGCGAGGTCGGCCACAGCTCCGTTGTCGGGATATGCACTCGCGAGCGGGCTATTCTGGTAGGCTGAGTATCCGGGGGCCAGATAATGATCCCTGAGGCCAAGCAGACCTAGATGTCCCCAGTAGCTGGTGTGATATTCCTGGCTATGCAGGATCAGCGCCCCGTCGCCGCTCTCTGGGTCCGGCCCCGGTTTGAAATAGGCGATATCCGGTACCCGCTCCTCCTTATTGACGAGTAAATTGTAGACGACGTTCAGGTCCTCCGCGCGGGCCTGCCCTGCAAGCGTCGCCGGCGTCGCGCGATAGTGCCCACCGTAGTTCATGTGGACGTGCAGGTCCGCACTGATGAATGATCCGAACGAGCGCGGAAGATCGTTGAGCTGAAGCTTCACGGCCACCGCCTGTTCAGCACCGGCGCGCAGCTTCAAAGTCTGCTGCCAGGGCAAATAGCGAAAGCCCCGCTGGACCCACAGGTTCGTGTCACCGGCCGGCACCTCAACCGTGCATGGCGAGAAGCAGTCGAAATAATGCGTCTCGATAGACTGGAGTGCGCGGTCAAATCCGTCATCGCCATGCATCCATGACGAAGCCGGAGCGGCCGTTCTGCCATCACTTCCAAGCACTGCCACCCGCGCCGGGACGCTCCGTCCCTGCTCATCGCGGACGTTCAAAGTCAGTCGCGCCTCGGGCAACTTATATTGCAGCCGGCTTGCGACCACCGGCGTCTCCGCGCCGCCGACGAAATCGTGCACGACGAGGCTCGTGTTGCCGCGCTCATTGCTGATCAGCGCGATACGCTGGCCATCGGGTGACCAGCGAGCATTCCATCGGTCGAACTCGCCGAAGGTCAGGGGCAGTGGCGCCATGCCGGCAGGGTTCGTGACCCATAGCTGCCGCCACTGACGCCCGTGATAGCTCGCGAAAAGCACAAGCTTGCCGTCGGGCGACGTCTCGGGCCGGGCGCTCCAGCTAGTCTCTTCCCCGAGCACCTTGCGCCGGTCCTTCGTATTAGCGACCGCCACCGACCAGATATCGCCGGTCCCCCAAGCCACCTCGGGATTTGAGACGTAGAGGATTCGCTTGCCGTCCGGCGACCAGGACGGATTTATCGAGTGGTCCCAGGCCGAGTAATAATAGCGAGAGATTTTGCTTCGACGGGGTCCGAGCAGCGGCCGGACGTTGCGCAGTCCGGCTGGCCCGATGTCGGCGATAGACAGGTTGAAGTGGCCTGTCCCCTTTGTCGAGACCCAGACGATTCTCGTCCCGTCCGGCGACAGTCGCGGTTCGACATTCACCGCGCTGCCCGACGTTAGTTGCTGCTCTGCGCCGGTTAGGAGATCGAGGCGCCATAGCTCGATGCCGGCGCCGTTGTAGCGACTAAAAACCACGCTGCTGCCCTCTCGAGCTACGTCGGGCTGGTAGTCGTACGAAGCGCGCGGGTGCGTCAGTTCGACCGCTTCATTGGACTCAATGACCTGCCGCCACAGCGATCCCCCCATGCTGTAGATCAGGGCGCTGCCGTCCGGTGTGAAGCTCGCGCTCGATGGGCCGGTCGTCAGCTGTGGAAGGTAGAGCTCGCGCCAATAGTAACTGTGCGGCAGGTCGACCTGCTTGAGGACGGGTTCACGACCGGCCTCAGCTCGCCCAGCCAGCCCGGAGCATGCCAGTGCACAGACCACCAGCGCTAGTCGTCCATGAAATGGCGCCAGATCGACCCCCTTGAGGTCGCCTTTATCGCCCAAATGGCCGCTTATCCGCAAATGTGGAGAAAGCTGGCGGAGACGGAGGCTGCCATACCCCTAAGGTGAAATAAGCAGATATCTCCACTGTTCCCACATTCACTACCACGGCCCACTTTTGCAGCTTAACAGCAACAAAGGCTAACCAACCCAGGATTTCTCAAACCAACCCGGCCACTCAGCGTGGCACGGCCGGGCCGCAGACTCACGCCGATTCGGGATTTGTTAGCCCACGCGGGTCCAGTTGTGCATTTACACTAACACTGACCGCGACGCTCCAATATTCATTCCAACCGGTGCACCCGCGAGTTCATCGAAGAGCACTCACTCCACCTACATTTCACTTTCCTACATGAGAACGAATGTGGAACAAATGTCAGAGAGGAGTCGCTCGTCATGCTCGTCTTGGATCCACCAGCTGTACTCGCCTGTGCTGCGTTTATCAGTAGTATCTCAGCACTTATTTGGGCGATCCGACGGAAGCCGTGACTACCCATTCTCGCGCGTTTCGAAGTCAGGGAATAGGAGATGGGAAACCGAACAGCCTTCGTTGCTGTTCCCAGTCCAACGGCAGCGAGCTGAAGACCAATTTGCTTGCCGTGAGATCGGCGGGGTGCGACCCATCCATAATCCCCGCCTGAATATCGGGCGCGAGGTAGTTCAAGCGGAACAACCTCGCAAAATACTTCGATCCCATCTTATTCGCGGCCGCCAACTCGCGTAGCGACTTGGTACGGTTTCCACCGTTTAGTTAGGACGGGAGCTGCATCGTCGCTTCACAACAGCCCAGAGATAGAGGTTCGACGGGTTGTGGAACCGCCAGATCGGCCGCGCGAGATCCTTCGGCGAGGTGGAACGGAACGCATAGAGATGACGAAGCGACGGGCGGACTTCGCTCAAGCCCACGCGCTCGACGAGCGCTGCCAGGGCGCGGCGGTTGAAGCTGTTGACGTGCTCGTAGGGGTGGAAGGCCATGACGTGGCGGAAGTTGCCGCGAGCAAGCTCGGCAATGTGGCGGCGGTCGCTGTTGGGCAGCGAGAGCTTGAGGACGCCGCGGAGCGCGGGCGCAAGGCTGCGAAGCAGCTCGAGCGGTTCGGGCACATGCTCAAGCACCTGTTCGAGGTTGATGACGTCGAAGCGGTGGTCCGGGATCTCGGCATCGGTGATCACCGTCACGCCCTGCTCGGCCACCCAGCGGGCGCGGTGCGGCGCGAGTTCGGTCGCGAAGGCGTCGTGCCCGAGCTTGCTCGCGGAGATCGGCCAGCTGCCCCATCCGGTGCCATAGTCGAGGATCTTGAGCCGCGACTTGCCAAGGAATGCCGCCAGCGACTGAAGCTCGTGGGTGTCGGCGGCGTGAAGGGCCAGGGGAACGTCTTCGGCGGGGCGGGCATAGTCGGTGTAGAGCCGCGCCATCAGCTCGTCGTCGGCAATGAAGCGCTGGAAGATGAGGCCGCAATCGAGGCACTCGTCGAGGCGGTAGGTGCCGTCCAGCGGCTCGCGCCGGTAGAATTCGTGCACGAAGTCGCCGAGCGGCCCTTCGCCGAAGCTGAGTTCAAGCAGGGTGCGGGAGCGGGTGCCTTCGCACGCAGGGCAGCACTCGCGCTCGACGAACTTCATCGGGCTTACCTGTAACAAGCTCCTGTCAGGGGTAGAAGCTTCCTGACTTCGCGGGCGCCTCTTGGCGCTCAAATTTAGAGCGCCACCCGCAATCTCGCGATAGAGGATCGACTTCCGTTAAAGATTGTTAGCTCAATCCTCGCTAGCTAGGTTGTTCGCACCCAGAGTTTTCAGGATGGGGGATTTCGGCTTGTCTATGTTTGAGGCCTTTGACCGCGTTAAGGTCATTTCACTGCGCGA
>JAFBAM010000033.1 GCA_019247755.1 Sphingomonas sp. | reverse complement strand
CCGGCCGGTACTTATTTCGCCGACTGGGTCGCGCCTTCCGCGGCGCGAGCGTTCGAATCCGACTTCGGGCAGGTGAAGGTCGAAACTACGCTCGACAGTAATCTCCAGCGGCTAGCCGCGCGAGCGATTAGCCGGGCACAAATTGGCGATGCCCAGGCGGCGCTCGTCGCGATGCGGCCTGACGGCCGGGTCGTCGCGATGGTTGGAGGCAAGAATTACGCGGAATCGCCGTTCAACCGCGTGACCCAGGCGCGACGCCAGCCGGGATCGGCATTCAAGCTCTTCGTGTATCTGGCCGCGCTTCGCGCCGGCTGGACTGCGGACAGCATGATCGAGGATGCTCCAATCACGATCGACGGTTGGACGCCGCTCAACAGCGACCGTGTCTATCGCGGAAAGATCACACTTCGTGAGGCTTTCGCCCGATCCAGCAATGCGGCGACTGTCCGCCTGTCTGAGCAAGTCGGTCGGTCGAATGTGATGCGTGCCGCGCGCGGCCTCGGGATCACTACCCCCCTTCCCGACAAGCCCAGCCTGGCGCTGGGAACGGCGGGCGTCAGCCTGCTCGAACTGACTTCGGCTTATGCGGCGGTCGCGAGCGGCCGCTACCCCATTGCCGCGCGCGGACTGCCCGACGAGCAGCCCGCTGAAGGATTGGCGGCCTTCTTCCGTTCGGCTGGAACACTCGATCGCCAGCGTGACTGGAGGCCGATGCTCGACCTGCTCTACGCCGCCGCGAACGACGGCACCGGCAAGCGCGCGGCGCTTAGCATTCCGACTTTCGGAAAGACCGGCACCACCCAAGAGAACCGTGACGCCCTTTTCATTGGCTTTGCTGGGAACCTCGTCGTTGGCGTCTGGGTCGGTCGCGATGACAACAAATCGCTCGGCAAAGTCAGCGGAGGAACGGTGCCTGCGGATATCTGGCACGGCTTCATGACCTCGGCGACGGCCATCGACCATCAGCGCGGTCCGGAGTTGCCTTTAGAGTTCAGGCGACCGGAGCGCGAACCACCGATTCAGAGCCCGCTACCAGTCGAGTGGAGCGATGCCACCAAACGACTTCGGGGTCTCGCGAAGGAGCTGAAGGACCTGTTTAGCGACCGCTGACCCGTAGCGGGACGCTGTGCCTAACAAAAGTTCATATTAGCGCTGCGCATTTTAACGAATCTTCAACCAGAACCGACGCAAATTGCGCCCAGCCTACGCCGGGTCGGGGTTGCGCAGGCCAGGGGTCATACCCTTCGGACCCAAGGTGGGAGACCAGAAATGGCGAAGTTTTTGAAGCTGTTTAGGAACGAAGAAGGTGCGACGGCCATCGAGTACGGCCTGATTGCTGCGCTGATCGCCGTTGCGGCGATTGGTGCGATGCAGGGCATCGGCAACAAGCTGAACACGACATTCAACAACGTGTCGAACTCGCTCAACTAAGCCTTCGTTTCAGTATTGCGCACAAAAGCGGCGGTGCCAGTTGGCGCCGCCGTTTTCCTTTGTGAGTAAACGGCGCCGCAACGATTTTCTGGCACTCAATGGCTGTTCTATCGTTTGAGGCGTTCATGAAGTGGATTTTGGGGGCTTCGACGGCGCTGATCGTGCTGTCGCTACCCGCGCACGCTGGCGCGCGCCCGATGCTTTACGATGCTGTCGCCCTGAACATTGGCGTCAACTGTCAGTGGCAGACGCGGTGCATGTCTCAGCAGCGGTCCGCGATGAAGCGCTCGCTCGGCTATGTCTCCGCGACACGGCCCCCGCATTGGCGGGTGCAAATGTGCAACAGGAATGCTGGGCGCGGAGGCTATCGCGTTGACTGGATCGGGTTCGATAATTGCATTCGCAACCCGCAGCTGCGACCTTCTTTCCAGCGCCGTTACAAGAGATGAGCCGTACATCTCGGGCAGCGCCTGCAGCCAGACCCTAATCAGGCCGTCCTGACTTGAACTTTGCCCGAGCGAGCGATCGAAGACCAGCCGACGCGCGGACCCCGGAGAGCCTGCACGATCGCCTTGATGACGACATAATACATCGTCTGGCGGTAGACGAAGCGCTGCGGGATGAGCCACACCATCAGGCTCCAGTCTTCGCGCCTCTCAAGGGCGATAGCGATAAGCGCGGCCGTGATGTCGATCGCGGCGAACAGTAGCCAGAATAGGGCAACGCGGTGCAGGTCCCCGCTCACGGCTGTGTACCCGTGCTCCTCGATGGACAGGATCGTGCTCACGATATTCACGACTAGCGCAAGGTCGATGATCGGAGAGACCAAAGCGAAAAGAAGCTGGAAAAGAATCGCTTGCGGAAGACCGAGGAAGGCGAGGCCGGGCGGCTTTCCGGTCGCGATGACGCGCTTGTGCTTCCAGAGACACTGGATGGTGCCGAACGCCCAGCGAAAACGCTGCCGGGCCAGTTGGTGAAGGGTTTGGGGCGCTTCGGTCCATGCTATTGCCCCCTGATCGTAGGTTACTTTCCAGCCGGCGCGCTGAATCGCGATCGTGAGGTCCTGATCTTCCGCTAAGGTTTCAGGCGGATAGCCCCCGACATCTAGAATTGCCTGTTTCCTCCAGGCGCCGATTGCACCGGGCACTACGGTCATTGCGCCGAGCCGCGCCAATGCTCGCCGCTCGAGGTTCTGCGCGGTAATATATTCTAGCGCTTGCCACTTCGTGATGATGTTGATCCGGTTGCCGACCTTGGCATTGCCAGCCACGGCACCGAGCTTTTCATCAGCGCTGAACCAACGAGCGAGGCGGGCAATCGTCTCCGGCTCGAATTGGGTGTCGGCGTCGAGCGCGATTACGATCTCGCTTGTCGCCAGCTCCAAGCCGCGATTCAGCGCCCGAGCCTTGCCACCATTCTCGATCATCAGCAGGCGGACGCGCTTGTCATCGCCGAACGCGTCACGAACGATTTCAGACGTGCGGTCGCGAGAACCGTCATCGATGACAATCACCTCAATGTGCACGTCCTTGCTCCGGAGGATCTGCGCGACCGAGCGTTCGATGACCCGCTCTTCGTTGAAGGCCGGGATCAGCACGCTGACAGTAAGCTCCGGAACGATGGCAGGCCGGACACGCCGCCGGTCCTTCCACGCGGAAAGCAGGCCAAGTCCCGCGAGGAACAGCGCGCGAGCGACCCCCAATATGATCGCGGCAGCAAAGACGAAGCTTAACGCGCGGATGAAGAATCCGAGCAATTCGAAGGCGGCGAGATCGACGCGAGCAGCGGCGTGATCGGCCGGAGAAAGGGGCGGCATGGCTTGCTGTGCGGACAGCCCGGCAAGCTCGGAGACCGGGACGAAGCGGTATCCCTTGGCGCGCAGGGTGTCGATGATGATCGGAAGCGCCGCGATCGTCTGCGAACGGTCTCCGCCGGAATCGTGGAGCAACACGACGTTGTGGCTGCACTGCACTTCGGCAGGACTGTCACAGCGGTCGTTCTTGAGCGCGCCCGACACCACGTTATTGACGATCGTTGGCACGCCCGGTCGCTGCCAATCCTCACTGTCGACGTGCAGGCCGACAGATAAATAGCCGTGGCTTTGCGCTTCCCATGCGGGCACGATTTCGTCGGCCGTGGTTGGCTCGGCGTCACCAAAGAATGGAGCCCGGAACAGCTTCAGCGTGCGCCCTGTAAAGGCTTGGAACAGCCGCTGCGTCGCATTGAGTTCGAACATCGTTCGCGTGTCGTCGGCGTTCGCGAGGTTGGGGTGGGTATAAGTGTGGCTACCGACCTCGTGGCCCTCGCGGATCATTCGTTCGAGCAGCCCGCGCTCGGTCAGCGCATTCTCCCCGACAATGAAGAAGGTTGCCGGGACCTGCTTCTCCTTCAGGATGTCGAGAATGCTAGCGGTCCAGCGCGGGTCGGGACCGTCGTCGAAGGTCAGCGCGATTGCACCCGGCCGATATCCCGTTCGCGTAATCGTGAAAGGGCGGGGGACGCGAAGGAAATCCACGTTTGTGACCAGGCCCGTCTTGTCCAGGGTCAGCCGACGCTCACCCGACGTCGGAAGGGCTGTGATCCGGAGGATCTCGCCGGGACCCTCGATGTCGACGTTAGTTCCCCGGCGAAGATAGGTAAGGCCGTCGGCCTTGAGGGGTGCGGCGACGGTTCGTCCGAAGATCGACCACAGGTCCGGATCCTCACTGCCGAGCCGCCACAGGCCGAACTCCCGAATGCCCGCGCGTTGAAGGACCGTCAGTTCGTTGAACGCGCTTGCGGCGTCGAGCAGCCAGACGACGTGCGGATGCCCGTTCTCGTCGTCGTAAGCGAAGGTGCTGTTACCCGACACCCGATCGAAGGCGGGGCGAGTTTCGCTGTCGCCCGCATCGACCCAAGCCTCCTCCACGTCGACGGGGTCGCCCGTGCCGTCGTGCCAGTTGTAGGCATAATTGCCGATGGTCACGATCGCCTTGTCGCGGGGTATCTGCCGTAGGGCCCCCGCGACGGAGCTCAGCCACCACTGCTGCGACGCAATGGGGCCAGCAGGCCCGTCGTTCGAATGCTCGTCGTAGGCCATGATGAAAACCTTGTCGGCGAGCGCCGCGAAGCGACGCAGGTCCCATTGCTGATCGACGGGGACGGCGACGGTGATGAGCCAGTGGTGCTTCGTGAAGCGCTCGCGGGCTTCGCGCAGCAGCTCGAGATAGTGCGCTTGGCTCGCCCTATCGAGCTGTTCGAAATCGAAGACAGCGCCGGAGGCGTAATTGGAAGCAAGAAACGCTTCCAGCTGATCGAGGAAGTGTCGTCGGAGCCTGGGTTCGGCGAGCATCGCCTGAATGCCTGATTGGTCGACCACCCCGTTGGCGAAATTCTGAACGACAGGCAGAATAAGCGGGCGGTGCTTCGTCACGTTGATGATTGCACGGCCGTCGCGGTCGGGCAGGACGTTGAACTGGTGGCTCGGCCCGGTCACCGTGACCCAGAGCGGCGCCAGCCAATCCATATCGCCGATGTGCCGCTGAAGGCTGGCGGTCGAACTTTGGTCCCACGGCACGTAGAAACCAACGTAAAGTGGCCTGCTCATGGCTGTTGCAGCGGCGGTCGCCCGGCGGGCGCCGACCTGCTGTGCTGTTGGCGGTTGAGTGCCGAGCAGCTGACGAATCGCGCGGTCGATCCTGCGTGTCGTCCTGCTCAGCAGCGTGGTCTTCGGCGAGGGTTGCGGCAAACCATGCTCGAGCGCCACCGGCAAAGGGGTCTGCGCCGGTACTACGCGGATGGTCGCAAATAATGCCGCGACAACCAGTAGATTTAGCAAGACGAACAGCGCGACAGCGAGGGTGAACCGTCGGCGACGACGACCAGTCGGGTCATGGAAGATTTGCCGCTCAACCATGGACGGCTGCTACTGTGGAATTGGCACCTGGGCCAATGACCTTTGGTTCACAATACCCTCGCGAGGATTGCGAGGGCCAGCGGTACTGCCACGACGAGCACAGGTGTGGCGAACTTACGGATGGCCGGTAACTTCTCGCTAGATATCAGTTCGCCAAGGACCAACACGGCCGCAACGGCGCCTCCGCTGATCGTCCAGAAGTAATAACGCATTCCGACCGCGACGCCGACGATTAGGAAACTCAGCCCGTAAACGCAGGCTGAGGCCGCGAGTGCAATCACGACCTTTGGCATTCTCGCCGTTGCGCCCGCCAGAGCTGCTGCCAGCGCAAGGCTGATCCAGAAAATCGGCCAGCCTAATGGCGTTTTGGTGCTAGCGTCGGCCGATGCCGTGAGCGCAGGTATGACGGCTCTGGATTTCACAGAGTAGCCCCAGGGGTTCGGCGCCGATTGCAACCAGGCGGGAGATGCTGGCTCTCTTCGAACGATGAATGACGTTGCCAGATTGAAGTGGGTGAGCCGGTGCTCCGCGTAAGCGAGCGGGTGATGAAGGATGGCCTGAAGCCAGATCGAGACCGGGCTGAGGTCGCCTTCGTCCTTCTTGTTCTGGAACGGCTCAAAACCAAGCGGGCAGGGCGCCTTCGCCCAGTTCGAGTAGCTGTCCCATCCGATGGGGTCGTAACAGCGATGATTGGTCGCTACCGGATCGGGTATCCCCAGATCGGGGAACACGGACACGCCACTATGTTCGGTGATCCCGCCGAGGTCGAAGATGATAAGCGAGAGGTCGACGTCCATGTCTTCGGCTCGCAGCGCCGCGTCGATGGCCGGACCGACCGCAAGCAGTAAGAGGGTAGTCACGATTCCGGATGCAAGCATTCGAGGTGTCGTGCGAGTCAGCTGCTCCGGTAAAATCGCGAGCAGCAGGGGCACGCAAGCAAACACTGCGTTGAGACGAAGCGCGGCGGCGAAAACAATCAAAACACACGACGCTAGGCTGGCGGCCAAACGCTTGATCCTAGTATCAGCAAGACCACGCACCAGCGCGAGCCCGGTCGCCATCATCAGCGCCCCAGCCATCAGGCAATCCTTGGTCACGGTGCCTGAAAGTGCCATCGGCACGGGCAGCCACCCCGTGAGCGCCAGCGCGACTGCAAGGCGCGGCCGCCCTTTCTGCACGGCCCACCAGGCGATCAGCGCGGTTCCGCCCCACAGCAGTGCGAGTTGAAGGAGCAACATTGGCCCAGGGCCAGGCTGAAGGAACATGAGGCGACGCCAGATCCACGCCATCAGCGGTGGGTGCCAGTCCTCATAGGCATTATCGATCGCCTGCTGGTACTGCCAGCGAGCGTCATCGATCATGATACCCGGCCAATAGCCGATGCCTACGATGGCGATCCCA
>JAFBAM010000141.1 GCA_019247755.1 Sphingomonas sp. | reverse complement strand
GGCGGCGGCGCTCGCCGCGGCGACATCGAGACGCAGCGCATAGTCGCTGCCCGCGGCGATGCGGGCGGCGCGTGCGGCCGCATAGAGGCGCTTGCACGTGCGGGGGTAAAGCGGCCCCTCCTCGCCTTGCGGCGCGCCGCCGGCCCGCGCGATCTCGGCAAGGATATCCTTGCGCGTGCAAAAGCACGGGTACACTAGGCCCGCATCGTTCAGCCGGTCTAGCGCCGCGCGATAGTCGCCGAAATGCTCCGACTGCCGGCGTGCCTCGCCGTCCCAATCGAAACCGAGCCAGGCGAGGTCGTCGCGGATCGCGGCGTCGTATTCGGGGCGGCAGCGCGCGCGGTCGATATCCTCGACGCGCAGCAGAAAGCGCCCGCCGCTTGCGCGCGCCGCATGCCAACCCTCCCAGGCCGAGCGTACATGCCCGAGGTGCAGATAACCGGTCGGGCTCGGCGCGAAGCGGGTGACGATCATGGGGAGACAGAATGGCTATCGCGTAGTTCGAGACGGCCGCTGTGCGGCCTCCTCATCATGACGGAGCTCACGTTACACCGACCACCCTCATCCTGAGCGACTGTCTTTGGGGTCAAGCGGGTTGCCATGGTTTTCGCTCTCGCAGGATGGCGTTGAGGATGGTGAGGAGTTTGCGCATGCAGGCGACGAGGGCTTGTTTGGCGGTTTTGCCGGCGGTGCGGAGTTTGTTGTAGTGGCTGGCGATGACGGGGTTGGCGCGGCTGGCGACGAGGGTTGCCATGTAGAGGGCGGCGCGTACGCTGCTGCGGCCGCCGGCGATGGCGCGCCGGCCGCGCAGGGTTCCGCTGTCGCGGTTGATCGGGGCGACGCCGACGAGGGCGGCGATCTTGCGGCGGGTGAGGCGGCCCAGTTCGGGCAGTTCGGCGATCAGGGTTCGCCGGGTTGCGGGGCCGATTCCGGGGACGCTGTTCAGCAGCTCGGCGTCTTCTTGCCAGGCCGGGGTCTGGCGGATCGCGCCGTCGATGTCGCCTTCGAGCTGGGACAGCTCGCTCTGCAGCAGCGCGAGGTGGCGTTCGATCGCCTTGAGGACGCGGCGCTGGGTGGCCATGCGGCGGCGGTTGCGTTCGGCCACCATCATCTCGATGACCTGGCGGCGCCGGGCCACCAGCTCGCCCAGCGCTTGCGCCTGGGCATCCGGGATCGGCCGGGCGGGCGGCCGCACGGCATCGGCGAAATGGGCGATGGCGGCGGCGTCGAGCCGGTCGGTCTTGGCCAGCCTGCCGGTGGCGCGGGCAAAGGCGCGGATCTGGCGCGGGTTGACCACCGCCAGCGGCAGGTGCGCCGCGCCGATCGCGCCGGCGACGACGGTCTCGTAGCCGCCGGTGGCTTCGACCACGACCAGAGTCGGCGGCAAACCTTGCAAGCGCTCGACCAAGGCCGCCAGGCCGTTGCCGTCGCGCGCGACGGCAAAGCTCTCGCCGCCCGGCCGGATATGCACGTCCAGCCGATCCTTGGCCACATCGATCCCGACAAACTGTTCCATCTCCCGTCCTTGCGCATGCGGGCTCGCCTGGCGGCCCGGGCGACTGTGCGGGCTATGAGAACCGACGGAGAGGGCACCATGCTCAGGAGCGGGCTTATCGGCCCAAGGTGCCAAGCGGCTCCCCTCCGCCACCGCAGCGCCGAGTCTACCCCCGCCCCGCGACCAAACAGAGATACAAGGTGCCCCGGCTATAGCCGGGGCCTCGAAGGACGCATCACCGCCCTTTTGCAGCCCTCGTTTAGTCCTTGTAGCCGGGGTCGAGCCGGTCGGCGAGGCGCAGGCAGGCGGCCCAGTCCTTGCCGCCTTTCAGGAAATTGCCGGCGTCCATAAACTGGCGGTGGCCGTATTCGCAGGCTTCCCGGCTCGGCAATGTGTAGTTGCCTTCGCCGGCCGCCAAGGCGGCGATCTGGCCCTGGCAGGCCATTTCGAGGAAGTGGTGGTTGACCACGCATTCGGCGACCCCGCCGCCGCACACCAAGACGCCGTGGTTGCGCAGGATCATCAATGAGCCGCCTTCGAGATCTCGGATCAATTTTGGTGTCATATCGGGATCGAATTCGAAGCCCTCGAAATTGTGATACTTCAACTCGCCGTAGAACCGGATGGCGTGCTGGTTGATCGGCAAGAGGCCGAATTTGTGCGCCGCAACACCCATACCGGCAACGGTGTGGGTGTGCAATGTCGCATTGAGATCGGGGCGCCCCTTTAACAGACCAGCATGGATAATCAAGGCGCCGCCGCGGATGGTCT
>JAFBAM010000078.1 GCA_019247755.1 Sphingomonas sp. | reverse complement strand
GAGCAGACTCAGCAATCGCGTCCTGCGCCTGGCGCTTGGTGCCGACGAACAGCACCTTGCCGCCGCGGGCGACCGTCTGCTGGACGAAATCGAGCGCGCGCGCGAACAGAGGTACGGTCTGCGACAGGTCGATGATGTGCACCCCGTTGCGATCGCCGAAGATGTACGGCTTCATCTTGGGGTTCCAACGATGGGTCTGGTGGCCGAAATGTGCTCCGGCCTCGAGCAATTGCTGCATCGTGACGACCGTGGCCGCCATAGTCTTTCTCCTTCCGGTTCTGCCTCAGCGGAGCCGAATGACCAGCCTTACGGCCAGCACCGGTATGTTAGCTCCGCCTGTGGGATGCGGGGGCCCCTAGCCGAACGGCCTCACGGTTTCAAGGTTTTGGCGTCCCGCTTGACATCGAAGAACATATAGTGAACATTTCACCGTCTCAACCGAGCGACAGCCGCCAATACGGAACAAAGCGGGTCCGGATTGGTTAGGCGCTCCCAAGAAGGACACGGACGCGATGATTGCAGCATTCGACACCCTCGCTTTCCTCGCCACTCTTTGGCTGTTGGTGGTCGTCGCTGCAGCGGTTCTTGAGGAAAGCGGCGCGAAGATCGTCGCCGCCCTCAAGGGCGAATCGCGGCGGCAATCGCTCTATGTCGCGCCGATGCGGCTACGGGTTCGTCGTGCAGCCAAGCCTATACGCGCGACCGCGCGGTGGCGCGCCGCTGCTTGACGCGCTGGTAGCTCAAACAGGCTACCGGGATCATCACTAAGTAGAGACCCGCGACTACGAGCAGGGTCGCCCATGGAGCGACGATCAGTGCCGATCCCAACAAGGCAATGCCGGCGAGCGCAAACAGCCGCCATGCGGGGCGAATGCGGATGCTCGACCAACTGTAGGTCGGTAGGCTCGAGATCATCAGCGCCGCGATGAAGATGGTCCAGGCCATGACGCCGGGCCAGTTGCGGAAGCGTTCATCACCGGTGATCAGCCACAGATAGATTGGAACGAAGGCGAGGCCAGCCCCGGCCGGTGCCGGCACGCCGGTGTTGAACCCGGCGGACTTGTGCGGCTGTTCGGCGGCATCCAGTCGAGCATTGAAACGCGCCAAGCGAAGCGCGCAGCATACTGCAAGCGACAGCGCGGCGATCCATCCGAAGCGCGGCGCAGTCTGAAGCGACCAAAGGAACAGGATCAGCGCAGGCGCTGTCCCAAACGCGATATTGTCGCTGAGCGAGTCTAGCTCGGCGCCGAACTTGCTCTGCGCCCTCAGCAGGCGGGCGATTCGGCCGTCGAGCCCGTCGAGCACACCGGCAAGTACGATCGCGCCGAGGGCTTTCTCCCAGTGTCCGCCGATCGCGAGGCTCACGCCGGTGAGGCCGAAGCAGAGCGCGAGCGTGGTCACCGCATTGGGGATCATCGCCCGGAACGGGATCCGCCGGGGATCCCTGTCGTCGGTCACTGGCTGATCCCGGTCAGGGTCACGTCGCTGCCGATCTCCGCAAGCACCGTCTCCCCGGCTATCGTTCGCTGCCCTAGCAGCACCTTGGGCGACGTCCCTGCCGGCAGATAGACGTCAACGCGGCTGCCGAAGCGAATCAGCCCGACGCGCTGGCCGACATCGACCACATCGCCCTCGCGCACGAAGGACAGGATGCGGCGTGCGACGAGGCCCGCAATCTGGGTGAAGCCGATGCAGAGGCCGTCGGCGCCTTCAATCAGCATGTGCTGCCGCTCATTGTCCTCGCTCGCCTTGTCCAAGTCGGCATTGACGAATTTGCCGGGCACGTAAGCGATGCGCTTTACCCGACCCGCAATCGGCGCACGATTGATGTGAACATCGAAAACGCTCATGAAAATCGACACGCGGGTGTAGTCGCCATCCGGAAGCATGTCGCCGCCACGAAGCTCGGGCGGGGGGCCAACTTTGGCAATCATGGTGATCAGCCCGTCGGCCGGGGCGACGACAAGCTTGTCGCCGCGCGGCGTCGTCCGCACCGGGTCGCGAAAGAACGCAGCCACCCAAGCTGTGACACCCACCAGGAGCCATGCCAACGCGCCCCAATGGAGCGCGAAGGCGAGCGCGGTGACCGCGCCGGCGATAACCGCGAACTTGCGTCCTTCCGGGTGGACGGCCGGGAACCGCCATTTCACGGTCGTTGTCGGGAGTGGGCTATCGTGCTTGTCGAGGGCGGGCATGGCGCGATGCATTAGATGCGTGTTGCCCTAGGCACAACGGCACGGTTGCACGCGTTACGCACGCAATCTAAGGCGCCGCCCAATCCAGACATCGGGAAAGCAAATGGCCAAGATCAAGGTGAAGAACCCGGTCGTCGAGCTCGACGGCGACGAGATGACGCGCATCATCTGGCAGTGGATCCGCGAACGGCTGATCCAGCCCTACCTCGACGTCGACCTGCTCTACTACGACCTGTCGGTCGAGAACCGCGATGCGACCGACGACAAGGTCACCGTTGATGCCGCGAATGCGATCAAGGAGCATGGCGTCGGCGTGAAGTGCGCGACAATCACGCCGGACGAAGCGCGGGTCGAGGAATTCCACCTCAAGAAGATGTGGAAGTCGCCGAACGGTACCATCCGCAACATCCTTGGCGGGTGCATCTTCCGCGAGCCGATCGTGATTTCCAACGTCCCGCGGCTGATCCCGGGCTGGACCGACCCGATCGTGGTTGGTCGTCATGCATTCGGTGACCAGTATCGCGCGACCGATTTCAAGGTGCCGGGCCCGGGCAAGCTGACCATGACCTGGGTCGGCGAGACCGGCGATAAGCTCGAGTTTGACGTGTTCGACTTCCCGGGATCGGGCGTCGCCATGGGCATGTACAACCTGGACGGGAGCATCCGCGACTTCGCCCACGCCTGCTTCAATTACAGCCTGGGCCGCGGCTGGCCGCTCTATCTCTCCACGAAGAACACTATCCTGAAAGCCTACGACGGCCGCTTCAAGGACATCTTTCAGGAGATTTACGACAAGGAATACAAGGCGAAGTTCGAAGCTGCTGGCATCGAATACCAACACCGCCTGATCGACGACATGGTCGCGTCCGCACTGAAATGGAGCGGCAAGTTCGTTTGGGCCTGCAAGAATTACGACGGCGACGTGCAATCGGACCAGGTGGCACAGGGCTTCGGCTCACTCGGCCTCATGACCTCCGTGCTGATGACTCCAGACGGCAAGACCGTTGAAGCGGAAGCAGCTCATGGCACCGTCACACGGCACTACCGCATGCACCAGCAGGGCAAGGCGACCTCGACCAACCCAATCGCGTCGATCTTCGCCTGGACCGGAGGTCTCAAATATCGCGGCAAGTTCGACGATACGCCGGAGGTCGTGAAGTTTGCCGAGACGCTCGAGCGGGTTTGCATCGAGACTGTCGAAGGCGGGCAGATGACGAAGGATCTCGCGATTCTGGTGGGCCCCGAGCAGGCGTGGATGACGACCGAGCAATTCTTCGAGGCGATCGTCCACAACCTCGAGGCGGCTATGAAGGAATGGGCGCCAAAGGAGAGCGAACCC
>JAFBAM010000325.1 GCA_019247755.1 Sphingomonas sp. | reverse complement strand
GGCCAATATGGCGGCCAGTACGGCTACCAGAACAATTATGCCGTCGGGGAGCTGAGCTTCCGCTGCAACGTCGATTATCGCGGGGTGGTCACCGACATTCGGGTGCGGCCGCGATAACTTCGCACAAAATAGCGCCGCACCTCGTGAAAATAGTGAAGTTAGGCTAGGCCGAGCGGCGCTCCGTGCCCAGCTCCGCGACCAGCCGGTGGCCTTCCCAGATCTCGCAGCGGGTGGCGAAACCCATCGCTTCCGCCTCGCGGATCGCCTCTTCGTCGGTCGCCGCCTCGATCAGCTCGTAGGCGAGCGCCTGGCGGACGCCGTCATAGCTATAGGCGCGATAGGCTTTTTGGGGGTCGGACATGGGTACGCTCCTCGATCACAGCGGGAGCTCTCCATTTGTCTCTCGGTCACCGCCGTGCTGATAGCCGGGCGCGGTAATGAGTGCCCCTTACACCCTTTTTCGAGGAATGCACATAACCAAAGTTAAGCTCCGTCGATGATCTTGAGCGGCGTTGCGCCGATGGCGACGAGGAAGCGCAGCCGCTGCTGCCCCCCTTCGGAAATCGTGACCTCGGCCCCGAACAGCTTCTCCGTGCCCTTGTAGAGCGCCTCGGAACCGATCGCGAGCGCACCGATCAGCGCCTCCCGCCGGGCGCTCTCGGCGTCGGGCAGCTCCCGCTCCTCGCTGGCGCTGAAATCTTCGTTGACGATCTTGATGTTGAAGGCGGGCATGAAGCGGGAGCGAAGCGGGCCGCGGCTTCGTTCCCGATGCTGATGTGCATTAAGGGCTTTCGTCACGGCGGAGCAACCTTGGGAACGGCCTCCGTAAGCCGCTGGTTGAGCATCCAGCGAAAGGATTTTGCCATGGATGCCAAGAAGTTGGGACTGGGCTTCGGCCTGTTCAGTATCGGCCTGGGATTGGTCGAAGTTGCCGCGCCGGGGCGGCTGGCGCGCTGGCTCGGCCTAGAGGGAAGCAAGCTGGCACGAAACACCCTGCTCGCATTCGGCGTGCGGGAAATTCTCGCCGGCGGCATGCTGCTGCGTGGGCCAGCGGTCTCGACCAACATGTGGAACCGGGTGATCGGCGACGCCATGGATGCCGGCGCCCTGGGGCTGGCTCTTCGCTCCTCGAACCGCAAGGGCGCGGTCGCCGGTGGGCTCGCCTTCGTCGGCGGGGCAATGGCCGCGGACTGGCTGACAGCCCGCGCGCTGGACAAGCAGACCGGGCGGACGTTCCCGCGCGCCGCCCGCGCCTAGGCTGCTGCGAGCCGCCGGAGTAGCAGGTCCAGCACGGCCGGGTGAATCGGGTTGACGAACTTCAGCCCCGCTACATGCCCGTCAAGCCAGATGACCTCGGCGTCTACGGCGTCCAGCCCGTCAAACTTGACCAGCATCGTGTCACCGATACTCGGACGCTCGACCAGCTCGACCTTGCAGCCGTCGGTGCCGAGGTTGAAGATGCGCACGCGAAAGGTGTTCCTGCCGAGGACCTTCAGTCCGATCGTGCCCGGCACATCCGCGCGAGCAGCTCGGCGTTCGATCTGTTGTTTAGCCTGCTCAGGCATCGGCTCGAATACCAGGCCGGCCCGGCCCTCGCGGTACCAGCGCACCTGGGCGGCGATCGACCCGCGGCCCATGACCGACAAGCGGACGGGTTCACCGACCGACACTTCGACCGGAAGTTGCACGCCGCAGCCGCCGTAATTGAGGTCGACTAGGTTGATGACGTGGCTGACGCCGCCGTCGCGGATCAGGACGCCACGCATGTTGACGGCACGCCGCGGTCCCCTGCGTTCCGAGGCGGCGTTATCGGCGGCCGGCGCCGCGACTTCGGGTGAGCTGTTCGCTTGCATCCCTGGTGTCCACGGGATGCAAACTAACCCATGTGAGTAAATAAGCGCCTAAGATTGTCGGGTTGGCGACAGAAGTCGCCTAGTTGGTCTCACTGCCTGAGACAGCCGCGTTTGGATCAACCAATGGGCGCGTCGCCTGCGACTGCTGCCATTCGCTCACTTGTTCGCGTTGGTCGGCGGAGAGGTTCGCTTCCCATTGTGCCTCGTCCTGTCCGCCAGCCGAACCGTCGAGTGACGCCGCCTGGCCCTGCTCGATCTGCTGAGCGAGCTGTTGCAGCAGCGGCTTGGCGGTGAGGTTCAGCATCCAGTCCGGCGCGTAAGCCAGCTTGGCCCGGCTGGTCCCCGCAAGTGCCATTCCAAGCACTTTATGATCGCCATGAATCCGCGTCGTGATCAGCGTGTCCTTGCCATCATTCTGCGGTGTGAACGTCAGATCGGCCTGAGCGCCCTGCCGACCGTTGAACAGCAGGTTGATCACCAGCCGCTGATCCGTCGTACGATCAACTTTGATCTCATACGGCATCGGGGTTCCACCCTCGAAGAAGGTCTTCCCGCTCTGCCGCGTGTTGGCGATCGCCTGGTCGACGCCAGCGTACGTAACGCTCGGGCTCTTGTGCACGAGCTGCTCCGCATCCGAGCCATAATAACTACCGGTGGCATAGCCCGCGCCGACCAGCGCCGGACCAATCAAGAACTTGTACATCCACGCCCCTCAAAAAACGCCGAGCGGGACGCCGCTTAAACATACAACGCTAAGAAGCACTTAAGCCGCGGCGCGGAGCTTCGCGATGAGCAGATCGAAGACCGCGGCGTGTAGCGGGCGGACGAACTTCAGCCCCGCCTTGGCGCCGACGATCCACCGGACCTTGGCCTCCAGCGCTTCCATCCCGTCGAACTTGACCCACAGTTGCTCGCCGATGCCCGGCCGCTCGACGAACTCGGCTTTGCAACCCTCGGGCGAGAGGTCGTAGATCCGCACCCGGAAGGCGAGCTTGGCCGCGCGGCGCATCGAAACTTCGCCGTCGATGGAGACGCGTTCGTGTTGCCGTGGCCGATGGTCAAGGGCCGGCGACGCGGCGAAATCGAATGCGAGCCCGGCGCGTGCGCCATCAGTCCACCGCACGACGGCAGCAATCTTGCGAGGTCCGGCAGCGGAAAGCTCCAGACGCTCACCAACCAACAGCGACACCGGGCAGATCACGCCGCAGCCTTCGTTCGCGAGATCGATGACCGTCATGGTCAAGATCGAGCCGTCGCTTCGCGTCGCGTGAGCGGCCTGGTTCAATGGCCGCCGTTCGCGGCGCGACAGCGGTGCCGCGTCAGCCTCGGCAAATATTCGGGACGGTGCCACGTCGATGCGTCCTCTGGTCCACGCGGTGCTCTTCGCGCGGGATCGAGGATGAACCGCCAATGCTAGCGGCGCACTTAAGACCTAATCCATTCTGGATGCAGTCACCGAACCTCGGCAGGGCCGATGACTGCGCAGGCGGTCTTCGGTCCGCTATTGCCGGCCGGCTGGCTGACATAATCGTCGGCGTTGGCGTGGATCATGATCGATGAGCCATCGGCATCGAGCAGCTGTGCCATCGTGGCATTGGGCAGCACGACTGTTTGATCGAGCACACCGTTGGCCGCGACCGTGACATTTGGCATGTCGCCCGCATGTGGACCCTGCGGATTGTTGAGGCCATGCTGCTTATTGGTCGGATTCCAATGCATGCCGGCAGTAGCGAAGTCCGGTGGGTCGCAGCGGCCGATCGGGTGAACGTGGATCCCATGGACGCCATGCGTTAGGCCGGACGCCCGCACGTGGAAGCTGATGCCGCCGGCCGTCTGCCAGGCGCGGACCGAGCCGATTGTCTGGCCGCTCGAATTGATCAAGGGCATTGAAGCGCCTCCCTGCGGCTCTGAGACCGTGCTGCAGGCGGCGAGCGCTGCGAGTGCGGTTGAGATGAGAAGGATGCGCATCGAAACCTCCACAGCCGTTGAATGCATCAGGCCTTCGTTGGTTCAGCTTCAACCTTTACGAGCAACTGACCTTCGGTGACCTGTGCGCCCGGCTTCGCAGCTAGCTCGGCGACCGTGCCATCGAACGGAGCAACCAAGGAATGCTCCATCTTCATGGCTTCCAACGTGAGCAAGCGTTGTCCCTTGGCAACTTTTTCGCCCTTTGAAACTTCGACGGCGGTCACCTTGCCTGGCATTGGCGCTTCAATCTCGCCGTCGTGGAGTCCGTGGCTCGTTCCGCTGCCGCGTGAGCCCAGCGCAAACTCGTACGCCTGCCCTTCCGCGAAAACAACGACGCG
>JAFBAM010000315.1 GCA_019247755.1 Sphingomonas sp. | reverse complement strand
CCGGGATTAGGCGAAAGCGGCCGATTTTCGCAGCAGCTGATAGGCTTCGATCACTTCGCCGAGCTTGCCTTCGTGACTGCGGTCGCCGCCATTCTTGTCCGGATGGTAGCGGCGCACCAGCGACGAGTAGCGCTGGCGCAGCTGGTGGCGGTCGGCATCCTCGCCGAGGCCGAGCACGGATAGCGCCCGACGTTCGGACTTGCTGAAACGCGAGGGCTGCTCCGCCTTCCGAGCACGACCAAAGCGGCCTGAGATAGCCTCCAGAGGATCGGCGAAATCGCCCCAGGCGGGCGGCGGGTCGGCACCGTTGTGCGCGAACTTGCGGCTTGGGCGTTCCCACCCGGCCAAAGGGCCCTGAGCATGCTGGATCTCGTCGGAGCTCATCCCCTCGAAGAAATTGTATTTTGCGTTGTGCTCGCGGACATGATCGAGGCACAGGAACCGCCAACTGCCGGGCCCATCGAAATTGGCGGGCTCAAGCGGCGCCTTGAACTCGCCCGGGTTTCCGCAGCCGGGAACGGCGCAATGCGCCCTCGCTCCTTCGACCCGCCCGTGCATCCTGGATTGTTTCGTCGCCATTGAACCCCTCTATATAGGGGCGATGAACGCCCAAACACCCGGCCCGGTCGCGGCTGAAATGCTTCGCCGCCTCAACTCGGCGCTTTCCCCTTCTCGAGTCGAGCTGATCGACGACAGCGAGCAGCACCGTGGGCACGGCGGCTACAACCCCGCGGGCGAGAGCCACTTCACACTGCGCATTGAAAGCGCTTCCTTCGCCGGCAGGAACCGTGTCGAACGGCAGCGGATGATCTATGCGGCGCTTGGCGATTTGATGGACGCGCGAGTCCATGCCCTGTCGATCCGCGCAAAAGCCCCGGGAGAAGCGTGATGGCCACCGTCGAAAGCAGCGTCCTCCACACCATCATGCCGGTCACGCACGACCTTGGCGACTTCAAGGTGAATCGCACGCTGCCCGGGAAGCAACGCACGATGGTCGGGCCATTCATCTTCCTCGACGAGTTCGGACCAGCGCGACTTCCGGCCGGCCAAGGCATGGACGTACGGCCACATCCGCACATCAACCTCGCCACAGTGACTTATCTGTTCGAAGGCGCGATCGAGCATCGCGACAGTATCGGCAGTCATGCGGTGATCGAGCCGGGCGCGATCAACCTGATGACGGCGGGCAGCGGAATCGTTCACTCAGAACGGTCGCCGGAAGTCCTACGGCCGGCGGGACCGAGCCTGTACGGCATGCAGACCTGGCTGGCGCTTCCGGATGGCAAGGAGGAAATCGACCCGGCCTTCGATCATGTCGAAGCTGGTGCCCTGCCGGTCGTTGAAGACGGTGGTGCGAGTGCGCGCGTGCTCATGGGCACTCTGTGGGGCGCGACCGCGGCAACGCCGCAGCACTCCCCCACGATCTATGCCGACATCATCGTTGGCGCTGGCGGATCGATCCCGATCGACGCCGAGGCCGACGAGCGCGGCGTGATGCTGGTCGGCGGCGAGGCTCAGCTCGATGGCCAGCCGCTCGACCTCTACGCGCTTTATATTCTTCGACCGAGTCATGAGGCCCGGCTGTCGAGCGCGAGCGGCGGCCGGCTGATGCTGATGGGCGGGCAGGCGTTCAATACCCAGCGTTTCGTCTTCTGGAATTTCGTCTCCTCGTCGCGCGACCGGATCAACCAGGCCAAATCCGATTGGAAGGCGATGCGCTTCCCACTGATTCACGGCGACGATGCGGAATATATCCCCCTCCCGGAGGTGCCGCTGACGGTCAGCTATCCGTGATCGAATTCCGGAAGGTCGCTCTTAGCACGGGCGTGACGCTGAACGTCGCGCTTGCCGGCGATCAGGCAAACCCTGCAGTAATCCTGCTTCACGGCTTCCCGGAATCGCATCGCACGTGGCGCGAGGTCGCGCCGCGACTGCAGGACAGGTTCTTCCTCATCATGCCCGACCAGCGCGGCTTCGCTGGATCGGACCTCCCGCAGGACGTAGATGCCTACAAGACCGACGTCCTGATCGACGACATTTTCGCCCTGGCCGAGACGTTGAACATCGAACGCTTCGCATTGGTGGGTCACGACTGGGGCGGTGCGATCGCCTGGGGAGCGGCGATTCGCCGCGACCCGCGTCTCACCCGGCTCGCGATCGTAAACGCGCCGCATCCGGTCGTCTTCCAGAAGAGCCTTATCGAGGACGCCGAACAGCGCGCCGCATCGCAATACATCACCGCCTTCCGGACGCCCGGTTTCGAGAAGGCGGTCGAGGCAATGGGCTTTGAGGCGTTCTTTGACAAAACCTTCGCGCGGCATGTCGACGTTTCGAAAATCTCCGAGGCCGAGAAACGGCAGTATCTTGCCGACTGGTCGCAGCCGGGTGCGTTCAACGCAATGCTCAACTGGTACCGGGGATCGCGCGTCATCGTGCCACCGCCGGGCGCAACCGTTCCGCTGCCCGATATCCTGCTCCGCGCCTTCCCCCGCATCAAAGTGCCGACGCTCGTGATCTGGGGCATGGAAGACAAAGCGTTGTTGCCGATCCAGCTCGAGGGACTCGATGCGTTGATCGATGATGTCACGATCGTGCGGCTACCCGAGATCGGTCATTTTGCGCCGTGGGAAGCAGGGGGTGTCGTTGCGCAGGCGCTGGAGCCCTTCCTTGCGGGCAAAGCGGCGTCTACTGCCCCCGCATAATGTCGCAGACTCGTTCCCGTTCGCGTTCGGCCGCGCGCCTGGCCGCGGTCCAGGCCCTCTATCAGCATGAGATGGAGAGGACGCCCCTCCCGCGTCTCCTCAAGGAATTCCACGACCACCGTCTCGGCGCGACCATCGAGGACGCGACCTATCACGATGCCGAGATCGACTTTTTCGACGATCTTGTGACGGGGGCCGAAGCGCGTCGCGAAGAAATCGACGGGCTGATCGCAGGCCGCCTTGCCGAGGGCTGGAGCCTCGAACGTCTCGACCGCCCGATGCGGGCGATCCTTCGCGCCGGCGCTTACGAGCTTGTCGCTCGCGCCGACGTGCCGGTCGGCTCGGTCATTTCGGAATATGTCGACGTCGCTCACGCCTTCTACGACAAGCGCGAGAGCGGCTTCGTGAACGGCTTGCTCGACGCCATCGCCAAGGAAGCCAGGCCGGCGCGGGTCTAGTGCGCGAGTCCGAGGTCATCGCCCGGCTGCGGCGGATTGCGACCGCGCCCGAGGCACGTGGGCTCCTCGATGACGTCGCATTGCTGGGCGATCTTGTGATTACCCACGACACTATCGCCGAGGGCGTTCACTTCCGCCCCGACGATCCGCCAGCCAGCGTCGGTTGGAAGCTGGTCGCCGTAAACCTTTCCGACCTAGCCGCCAAAGGTGCGACCCCAGCGGGAGCCTTGTTGTCACTGACGATTAGCGGCCCGGGCAAATGGGAGGACGGCTTTCTCACCGGCGTCGAAGCCGCGTGCGAGAGCTACGGCCTTCCTCTGCTCGGCGGGGACACGATCGCACTTCCCGAAGGAGCGCCGCGGGTGCTTGGAATGACGGCGATTGGCCGCGCGGGCGCCGAAGTGCCGGAGCGCGCCGGTGGACAGCCTGGGGATGCGCTCTGGCTGGTCGGCACCGTTGGCGACGCCGCCGCGGGCCTTGCGCAACTCACAGCCGACCGCCGCGCGACCGGGGCTCTCGTCGACATCTACCGCCGCCCCGTCCCGCAACTTGAGGCCGGGCGTGCGCTTGCACCGCATGCCCATGCGATGATGGACGTGTCGGATGGCCTGCTGCTCGATGCCCGCCGAATGGCCGAAGCGAGTCGGTGCAGCATCGCCATCGAACTCGACCAGCTCCCCGTCTCTAGCGCCTTCGTTGCCGAGCGCGGCCGGGACCTCAGCGCCCGCCTGTTCGCCGCGACCGGCGGCGACGATTATGCGCTCCTCGCCGCGCTATCGACCGAGCTCGACCCGGCAACACTTTCTTTACCATCCGGGACCAGAGTAACTCGCGTCGGCTCGCTGATCGCGGGTAAGGTCTCCCTTTCCCTCACCTACGGCGGCGAGCCAGTGGATCTGCCGAAGAGGCTGGGATTTGAGCACGATATTGGTCACCATCGCGGGCGTCCCGCGCCGCCAGTGGCTGGTGGGGCTTAGCGGTCTTGTCTCCGGAATGATGCTCGCGCTGCTGATCCGCTAGCGCGTTCACCTCGTGCGGTTGCCAGCCGCGAAAACGCTCCCTAAAGCTTCGCCGTTTTTCAGCGCGGCCGCCATTTATCCGGCCGCATTCAATTGCTTCAAGAACGGGGAAGCTTGAACTCATGAACCTGCTGTATATCGCCTTGCTCTGCGGCCTGCTCGCAGTGCTCTACGGCATCGTCACCAGCCGCCAGGTGCTCGGCATGTCCGCCGGCAACCAACGCATGATCGAGGTTTCGGCCGCGATCCAGGAAGGCGCCGCCGCCTACCTCCGTCGCCAATACACGACCATCGCCATTGTCGGCGTTGTCGTCGCCGCGATCATCTTCTTCTTCCTTGGCGGCCTGAGCGCCGCCGCCTTCGTGCTCGGCGCGGTCCTTTCGGGCGCGACAGGCTTCATCGGCATGAACATCTCGGTTCGGGCCAACGTCCGTACTGCGGAAGCTGCCCGACAAAGCCTTCAGAGCGGCCTGACCACTGCATTCCGCGCCGGCGCCATCACCGGTATGCTGGTGGCAGGCCTTGCGCTCCTCGCGATCGCCGGCCTGTTCTGGTACCTTACCGGCCCAGGCGGATATACTCCGAACGACCGTCCGGTCGTGACCGCGCTCACCGCACTGGCGCTCGGCGCTTCGCTGGTGTCGATCTTCGCGCGTCTGGGCGGCGGCATCTTCACCAAGGCCGCCGACGTCGGCGCCGACCTCGTCGGCAAGGTTGAGGCGGGAATTCCGGAGGACGATCCACGCAATCCGGCCGTGATTGCCGACAACGTCGGCGACAATGTCGGCGACTGCGCCGGCATGGCCGCCGACCTGTTCGAAACCTATGTCGTCACCGTCGGCATCACCATGGTCTCAATCGCGCTCGCGATCGGTGCCTCGCCGCTGCTGATGCCGCTGATGAGCCTGCCGCTGCTGATTGGCGGCGTCTGCATCATCACCTCGGTTATCGGCACCTACATGGTCCGCCTGGGCGCCAAGGGCTCGATCATGGGCGCGCTCTACAAGGGATTCTGGACCGCCACCTTGCTCGCCGTTCCGGCCATTTACGGCGCTTTCTGGTATGCGCTCGGAGGCGACGTCAACCAATCCATCGCGACCTCTGCGGGCCTCAGCTTCCCGGCGACGAATCTGATTTGGGCAAGCTTCATTGGCCTCGCTGTCACCGCTCTGATCGTCTGGATCACGGAATATTACACCGGCACCAACTATCGCCCGGTGCAATCGATCGCCCGCGCGTCACAAACTGGGCACGGTACCAACATCATCCAGGGCCTCGCCATCAGCCTCGAATCGACGGCGCTGCCGACCATCGTCATCATCATTGGCCTGATTGCCAGCTACAAGCTTGCCGGCTTCTTGGGCGTCGCCTTCGCGGCATCGGCGATGCTGGCCCTAGCCGGCATGGTCGTCGCGCTCGATGCATACGGCCCGGTGACTGACAACGCCGGTGGCATCGCCGAGATGTCTGGCCTCGAAGAAGATGTGCGCACGCGCACCGACGCCCTCGACGCGGTCGGCAACACGACCAAGGCCGTGACGAAGGGTTATGCCATAGGCTCAGCGGGTCTAGCTGCGCTGGTGCTGTTCGGCGCCTACACCGCCGACCTTCGCGAGTTCGGCAGCTCGATCGGCGTTTCGACCAATCTCGACACGCTCTTCAGCCTCTCGAACCCTTACGTCATCGTCGGCCTGCTGCTCGGCGCACTGCTGCCATACCTGTTCGGAGCGATGGGCATGACCGCGGTTGGCCGCGCCGGCGGTGCGGTTGTCGAGGAAGTACGCGGCCAGTTCCGCGACAATCCCGGAATCATGGATGGTTCGGTCCGACCGAATTATGCGCGCACGGTCGACCTCGTCACCCGCGCCGCAATCCGCGAGATGATCCTTCCGTCGCTCCTGCCGGTTCTCGCGCCGATCGTCGTCTACTTTGCGATCAGCGCCGTCGACAGTAAGGAGAATGGCCTCGCCGCAGTCGGCGCGCTGCTCCTCGGCGTTATCGTCTCCGGCCTGTTCGTCGCCATCTCGATGACCTCGGGCGGCGGCGCATGGGACAATGCCAAGAAGTATATCGAGGACGGCAATTACGGCGGCAAAGGTTCTGAGGCCCATAAGGCCGCGGTGACCGGCGACACCGTCGGCGATCCCTACAAGGACACAGCCGGCCCGGCCGTCAATCCGATGATCAAGATCACCAACATCGTCGCGTTGCTCCTGCTCGCGGCGCTGGCGGCGCACGCCGCAGTCTGATCTTCGATCCGCTTTAAACTTGGGCCCCGCTCCACCACCTGTGGGGCGGGGCCTTTCTTTTTGGAGAAGCAGATGCCGCACGCGATCCGGGTTCATCAAACTGGAGGGCCCGAAGTCCTCAAGTGGGAAGAGGTTGAGGTGGGTGACCCAGGTCCGGGCGAGGTGCGACTCCGGCAGGAAGCCGCCGGTCTCAACTACATCGATGTCTATCACCGGACCGGCCTCTATCCGCAGCCCCTGCCCTTCATCCCCGGTGTCGAAGGCGCGGGCAAGGTCGAGGCTGTCGGGCCTGATGTCACCGAAGTGAAGGTCGGCGACCGCGTCGCTTATTCGGGGCCGATCGGCGGCTATGCCGAGGAACGGTTGATCGCCGCAGACAAGTTGGTCAGGCTCCCGGACTCAATCTCGACCGAGCAGGCCGGCGCAATGCTGCTGCAGGGCATGACCGCCCACATGTTGCTGCGCTCTGTGCATCGCGTGCAGCCCGGCGAGACCATCTTGATCCATGCTGCCGCTGGCGGGGTCGGGCTGATTGTCTGCCAATGGGCGAAGGCGCTCGGTGCGACCGTCATCGGCACGGTGGGCTCGGAGGAGAAAGCCGAACTCGCTCGCGCCCACGGTTGCGATCACCCGATCCTCTACACGAGCCAGGATTTTGCCGTTGAAGTCGATCGGATCACCAATGGCGCCAAGCTGCCCGTCGTCTACGATTCGATCGGCAAGGATACGTTCCAGCAATCGCTCGACTGCCTCGCGCCCAAGGGCCTGATGGTTACCTTCGGCAATGCGTCCGGTCCTGTCCCCCCGGTTGAGCCCGGCCTGCTGGCGCAGAAAGGGTCGCTGTTCCTGACCCGGCCGACCCTGTTCACTTACACCGCAAGGCGAGCCGAGCTGGAGGAGGCCGCGAACGAGCTGTTCGACGTCGTCGCGAGCGGCAAGGTGAAGGTTGAGGTCAAGCAGCGCTTCCCGCTGAAGTATGCCGCCGAGGCGCACCGCGCGCTCGAGGCCCGCGAGACCAGCGGCTCAACTGTCTTGACGGTCTGAGCGGCACCGCTTCACATTTTCGCGAGCCGCCGCTAAGGCTCCGCGACTTTTCGCGCCCAACAGAAGGATATCGCTTGGCCAAGGAAGAATTGCTCGAGATGCGGGGGCAGGTGGTGGAGCTGCTGCCCAATGCGATGTTCCGCGTCCGCCTCGAGAATGGCCATGAGGTCCTGGGCCACACCGCCGGCAAGATGCGCAAGAACCGCATCCGCGTGCTGACCGGCGACGAAGTACTGGTCGAAATGACGCCGTACGACCTGACCAAGGGTCGCATCACCTACCGCTTCATGCCAGGACGCGCCGGACCGCCCGGATACCCGTAAATGCGGTTGATCCTCGCTTCGGCGAGCCCGCGTCGCCTCGACCTTCTGTCCCGCATCGGCGTCAAGCCTGAGGCGGTCATTGCTGCCGACACTGATGAAAGCGTTCCGAAGGGCGAGCTGCCATGTCAGCACGCGTTGCGGCTAGCTCGCGAGAAGGCCGAGGCAGTCGCTGCGAAAGAGCCAGATGCGCTTGTCCTCGCAGCCGATACCGTCGTCGCAGTCGGTCGGCGGATCCTGCCCAAGGTCGAAGACGAAGATACGTTGCGCGCGTGCATGAAGCTGCTGTCCGGCCGACGCCACCGCGTGCTCACCGGGGTTGCGCTCGCCATCCCCGGCAAAGACGTTCGCGAGCGGCTGGTTGAAACGATGATCGCGATGAAGCGCCTCTCGGAAGAGGAAATCGCTTATTATGCCAGCCATGGCGAATGGCGCGGCAAGGCAGGCGGCTATGCGCTCCAGGGCTATGGCGAGGTCTATGTCCGCCACATCGCCGGCAGCTATTCGAACGTCGTCGGCCTCCCGCTCGCCGAGACGCGCGTGCTGCTGAAATCCGCCGGGTATGAAATTGCCTGAATGGCTGATCGAGCGCGGGATCGGCGAGACCCGTTACGCGCTGGTCGAGGATGGCGATGTCATCGAGGCTCGGGTTCGCCGCGACGGCGTCATCCCTGCAGGGACCATCCTTGAAGCCAAGCTCGTCGCCGTCGCGCCGCGCGTGACCGTCGAAGGCGAAGGCGAAACCTTTCTCCTCCCGCGTGGTGTTTCCGGAGTCAGCGAGGGGCGATCGCTCGTTGTCGAAGTCACGCGCGAAGCGCTCGGCGGCGCCGAACCGTGGAAGCGGGGACTCGCCCGTATCACCAACGAGCCACCTCGTGCTGCTCCACCGCTCGCTGAGGGGCGCGAAGCATGGATTGCGGATTGGGATGACCTGCTCGAAGACGCCCGGAGTGGAATCGTCGCTTTTGAAGGCGGCGAGCTCAGGATCGAGCCGACAGCGGCGATGACCATGATCGATGTCGACGGCTGGCTCGAGCCGCCTCAACTCGCCCAGGTCGCCGCGTGGGCAGCGGCGCGCGCTATCCGGCGCCTGGACATCGGGGGCTCGACCGGCATCGACTTCCCGACGCTGCGTTCAAAGCGGGCGCGGCATGACGTCGATCGAATCCTCGAAGACTATTTGCCCAAGCCGTCGGAGCGAACCGCGATGAACGGCTTCGGGTTCGTGCAGGTCGTCCGGCCGCGGCGTCGGGCATCGCTCGTCGAGCTGGCGGGTGACCGCGCGCCGTTCGAGGCCCGAGCCTTGCTTCGGCGCGCGGCTTCGGAGTCGCCAGGCAGCAAGCGGCTTGTCGCTCACCCGGCCGTGATCGCCGTGCTCGAGCAGCACCGTCCGTGGCTCGACGCTCTCGGTCGCCAAGTTGGAGGCAACATCGGCTTGCGGCCCAACCCCGGTCTCACCATGTCGGGCGGATATGCCGAACAAGCCTAACAAGCCCAAAAAATGCCCGATCTGCGGGAAGCCGGAAACGCCCAACCACGCGCCTTTCTGCAGCCGCGGCTGCAAGGATCGCGACTTGTTGAAATGGCTCGGCGACGGCTATCGCATTCCCGGCCCGCCGGCCGATCCCGAAAGGGTGGACAGCGATGGAGACGACAGTTAGGGAGCGCGCTCGCTGCGCGGGCCACCCGGCCTACATGCGACGCCCAGGTAGCTCAGTTGGTAGAGCACGTGACTGAAAATCACGGTGTCGGTGGTTCGATCCCGCCCCTGGGCACCATTTCCGATCTGACGACGCCTGCTTTGGTCCTCGACCGCAGCCGTCTCGAAGCAAACGCCTCGCGAATGCGCGCTAAGGTGCAGTCGCTCGGCGTAATGCTTCGCCCGCACGTAAAGACGTCGAAATCGATCGACGTGCTGCACGTCCTTGCGGGCGTAGATGCCGGTCCGATTACGGTCTCGACACTCGCCGAGGCGCGCTATTTCTTTGCGCATGGCGTGACCGACATTCTGTATGCGGTCGGCGTAGCCGCAGTGAAGCTGCCGGAGATCGCTGAGCTGATCCGCTCTGGCTGCAAACTCCGGGTGATCCTCGACACGGTCGAGGCCGCGAAGGCGGTTCGCGCCTTCGTAGAGGCTGAACAGGTTCCAATCGAAGTACTGATTGAAATCGACAGCGACGGCCACCGCGCCGGCGTCGCGCCAAATGACCTGCTGCTGATCGAAATCGGACGATCGCTCGGCCCTTCGTTGGTCGGGGTCATGACCCACGCCGGCGCGTCTTACGACTGCCGCACGACCGCTGAGTTCGAAGCAATGGCGGAGCAGGAGCGCTCGCTGACGGTGCAAGCCGCCGAGCGCCTTCGGACAGCGGGCCACCCCTGCCCGATCGTCAGCGTCGGCTCGACGCCGACCGTCCATTATTCGTGCGGGTTCGACGGCGTCACCGAGGTCCGCGCCGGCGTCTACGCGTTCGGCGACCTCGTTCAGTCCGAGCTCGGCACGTGCACTACCGATGACATCGCAATCGGCGTGCTGGCCAGCGTGATCGGTCATAATCGCCAGCATGACCGCGTCCTGATCGATGCCGGCTTTCTCGCCTTGAGCCGTGACCGCGGCACCGCGGCCCTCCCGATCGACTGGGGCTATGGCGCCGTATGCGATCCCGTGAGCAGCGAGATCATCCAGGACCTGACCGTGTCCTCGACCAACCAGGAACACGGCATCGTTACCGCTCGCTCAGGCGAGATCGATTTCGACCGTTTTCCTGTCGGCAGCCGCGTCAAGATCCTGCCCAACCACGCCTGCGCTACGGCAGCCGCCTATGATCGTTACTTCGTCACTGAGGGCGGCGAACAGATTGTTGCCGTCTGGGACCGCGTGAACGGCTGGTAGACGGCCCACCCTCTCACCGCTTTGCGGGTACGAGCGTCACCAGCCAGACATCGGGCACAGCGCCGAGGCGCAGCGGCAGCATCGATGTCCCGAGACCGGCGCTTGTGATTACCCGCTTGGCGCCGTCCCGCGTCATCCCACAGGCAAACCGGCTGCCGTATCTGGATTCGTAATAAAGGGCACCGATGAGTGGGAATCTGATCTGGCCGCAATGGGTGTGACCAGCCAGGATCAGGGATACGTCGCTCGGAACCGAAGGTACGACGTCCGGGCTATGGGTGAGCATAACGCGCGCACCCTTCAGGCGCCGCATTGCGCCGACCGTAGCTCGTACATCGTCATGGCCGGTGAATGCGTCGTCCGCTCCGCCAAGGCTAAGCGGTCCGACGTCGACGGCTTCGTTCGTAAGTAGGTGGACGTCATTCGCCTCCAACCCTGCGGTGACCTCGCGAACGCTGCGCCAGTGATCGTGGTTGCCTAGGACGGCATAGGTTCCCAGCGGCGACCGAAGCTGGCTTAGTGCCGAAAGCGCTTCAGCAACATTGGGTGGCCTAGGCACCCAATGCTTATCACTCAGGAAGTCGCCGCCCAGCAGTACGAGGTCGGGGTGAAGTCCGTTCACCTGTCGCACGATCTGCGTCAGGCGTGCCGGCGGCATGTCCGGCGCTCCGACATGGGTGTCGGCAAGGAACGCAATCCGGACGGGCCTTGCGCCAACCGGGAAGTCTGGCATTGCGACCGTCGCCCGCCTCACCACCGGGTCGCGCTGCGCGACCATGTACATGAACGCCATCGTGACGATGCCGACGATAAGAAGGGCGCCGAAGAGGCGCACGACATTGCGCAACGCTTAAAGCTTCTCGGTCAGCTCCGGAACGACTTTGAACAGGTCGCCGACGAGGCCGATGTCCGCGACCTGGAAGATCGGCGCTTCCTCGTCCTTGTTGATGGCGATGATCGTCTTCGAATCCTTCATGCCCGCAAGGTGCTGGATCGCGCCGGAGATGCCGATCGCGATATAGACTTCCGGAGCGACAATCTTGCCGGTCTGGCCGACCTGATAGTCGTTGGGTGCATAGCCCGCATCGACCGCTGCACGGCTCGCGCCAACGCCCGCGCCGAGCTTGTCGGCGAGCGGGTCGAGCAGCGAATGAAACTGCTCCGAGGAACCGAACGCGCGGCCGCCCGAGACGATGACCTTTGCGCTGGTGAGCTCCGGCCGCTCGCTTTCGGATGCTTCGAGCGAAACGAAGCTGCTGTTGCCCGGATCGCCGCCCGCATCGACCTGCTCGACCGAAGCCGAGCCGCCCTCTGCCGCAGCCTTTTCGAAGCCCGTCGTGCGGACCGTGATGACCTTCTTGGCGTCCTTCGACTTCACCGTCGCAATCGCATTGCCGGCATAAATTGGGCGCGTGAACGTGTCCGGTCCTTCGACCGACAGGATGTCGCTGACCTGCATGACGTCGAGCAAGGCTGCGACCCGCGGCGCGATATTCTTGCCCGTCGTCGTGGCGGGCGCGAGGAAGGCGTCGTGCCCCTCCATCAGCCTGGCAATGATGGGCGCAGTGGGCTCGGCCAACTGGTGCTCGAGTGCGGGTGAGTTGGCGACATGCACCTTGGACACACCCGCGATCTTGGCTGCCGCCTGCGCGACTCCATCGGCATTATTGCCAACGACCAATGCGTGGACTTCGCCGAGCTTGGAACCGGCAGTCACCGTCGCGAGGGTCGCGTCCTTGACGCTCTTTCCGTCATGCTCGACCAGGACCAGAACGCTCATTTCGCAATCCCCATGCCCTTGAGGCGCTCGACCAGCTCGTCGACGCTGCCCACCTTGATTCCCGCCTGG
>JAFBAM010000283.1 GCA_019247755.1 Sphingomonas sp. | reverse complement strand
TCGCTACCGGCTCCTCAATGCCGTCGAACTTTCGCAGCGCCGTCTGGATTGCCGCGTCGCGGCCCGCCGGACGCGGTGGCGGGACATCGGGAAGCCCAATCTCGTCATTCTCCACCGCCATTTAGCGCGTTCCGTCCATCGCAATTGAATAGCGGCAAATGTCCGCTCACCAAAAGCATCAATGAAGTGCCGCCGGCACCCCGGGGGCAAGGGCGCCGGCGACGTCCCTCACTCGCCAAGCTTCGCGAGGGTTCTTGCGCCCTTGGCCGCGCGGACGAGCTGCACGAACTCGGCGCGGTAGCCATATTCGTCCTTGCCCTTCGCGCCGTTCGCGATCCGCACCACGTCGTCGTAGCTCATCGTGCCGCTGTACTTCCCGCCGCGGAGCATCTCGGCGAAGCCCGCGACGGCCGCCGCGAAGCGCGCATCCTGCGGCGCCTGCGCAAAGGTCGGCACTTCGAGGCTGCGGCTGATCGGAGTCGAGATCAGGCGGCTCGTATCCGACTTGGGCAACTTGTAGCGGATCTTCACATAGCCGAGCTCGCTGCCCGCGTTGGCAGCCGCCACTTTCGCGCCGTACCGCAAATCGCCCATCGTCCGCGGGCCGCCCACCGGCACGACCTCGTACAAGGCGGTAACCGACTGGCCCGAACCGACGTCGCCAGCATCGACCTTGTCGTTATCGAAATCGTCGCGATTGAGCGCGCGCGTTTCGTATCCAATCAGCCGATACTCGGCGACCGTCGCCGGATTGAACTCTACCTGGATCTTTACGTCCTTGGCGATCGGGAACAGCGTCGAGCTCGCTTCCTCGACCAGCGTCTTCCGCGCCTCGGCCAGCGTATCGATATAGGCCGCGGCGCCGTTCCCGTTCTGCGCCAGCGTCTGCATCAAAGCGTCATTGTAATTGCCCATGCCGTAGCCAAGCACCGACAGGAACACGCCCTTGCCGCGCTCGCGCTCGACATAACCCTTCAGCTCATCCTGGTTGGTGATGCCGACATTGAAGTCGCCGTCGGTGGCCAGGATCACGCGGTTGACGCCGCTCTTGTCGAAATTGGCCTCGGCCAGCGCATAGGCCTGGCGGATGCCTTCCGCGCCCGCGGTGCTCCCGCCGGCATCGAGCCGGTCAATGACGCGCAGGATCTTCAGCTTGTCGCTGACCTGCGTCGGCTCCAGCGCCGTTCCCGCATCCCCGGCATAAGTAACGATGGCGACCGTGTCGCTTGGATCGAGCTCGTCGACCAGCATCCGGAGCGATTGCTGCACCAAAGGCAGCTTGTTTGGTTCCTGCATCGATCCCGACGTGTCGATCAGGAAGACGAGGTTGGCATGCGGCCGCGCGGCGTGATTGATCGCATAGCCCTTGATCCCGATCCGGACGAGCTTGCGCCCTTCCCTGAAGGGGCTCGGGAATATCGCGACATTGGTGCTGAACGGCTGCTCGGCGCTCCGCGGCGACGCATAGTCGTAGGGGAAGTAATTGATCATTTCCTCGGACCGAACCGCCGCCGGCTGCGGCAGCACATTCTGGTTCAGCGACGCCCGAACCCAGGAATAAGACGCTGTGTCGACATCGATCGAGAAGGTCGAGACCGGCGCCTCGCGGACGATTTTGAACGCGTTCTCGGCGACGCTCGTGAACTTGTCGCGGCCTTGGTCGTGGTAAAGCGGCGCGACCATCTTCTGATCGTACATGGGCGCGATCGCCATAACTGGCGACGCAGGTGGCGGTGGCGGTGGCGGCGCGTAGAGGTCGCGCTCGGCCTTGCTGCGCATAGCGATCGATCCGGTGACGACGATTTCCGATTCCGACGGCTGGTTCGCGCTGTCGGCGGTTGAGGCAACCTGATCGTCCACGCCCGCCTTGGCACATGACACCAGCAAGATTGCGGCCAGGCTGAGGCCAATCGGGCGGCTCCCGAATGAACGACGCTGCATGGCAAACTCCCTTTTCAGCGGCGCGCTGAATTGCCCGCCACCTACTGAGACGCGGCAGCGTGGGAGATCCTTTGAAAATTTATTTCAGTCAGCCCGAAAGCAGGCGCCGCGCTTCGTGCATCCGCCAGGCGATGGTATTCTCCGCGACGCCCAATATCTCCGCCGCCTCGGCATGCGTCAGTTGCTCGCCAGTGACGAGCACCACGGTATCTCGGAGCGCCGGCTTCAGCCGCGCAATCGCGCTCTTCAGCCAAACCGCGTCATAGGCATCGCGCCCGTCCGGCGCCTGTGCCAACCCTGCCAGTACCGCGAGCCGCTCGGTCAGCCCCGCGAACGAGCGCCGCCGCCGCCGAAAATCACGGGCAGTATTGAACGTAATCCCGGTCAGCCAGGTCGTGAACTTCGCCTCGCCCCGGAACACGGCGATCTTCTCGACCAGCGCGCAGCACACGTCCTGCG
>JAFBAM010000276.1 GCA_019247755.1 Sphingomonas sp. | reverse complement strand
GCTGAATGAACCAGTGCCAACCCTTTGGCGCTGAAGGCCCGGCAGGCGTCGCCGACACACTGTCGAAGGTCGATTGCATGGCGAACGAGGCGACCGCCGTTTCGTTCGGCCGTTTGTTCGGCGCGCACGGTAGTTTCACAACCGCGCTGACGATCATCCTGACGCTTTACATCGGACTGCTGGCCTTCAATCTGCTCACGGGTCGCTCGGCTCTGCGCATCTCGGTGTTGACGCCGCGGATGATGACGCTCGGCCTGGTGCTGACCTTCGCGACCTCGTGGATCGCCTATCAATCCGTCGTCTGGAACCTGGCGACCGGCGCCCCCGACGAGATCGCCAGCGTGCTGGTTGGGACCAATGGCTCGGCGACGACCATTTTCGCGCAGCAGCTCGATGGCTTCTTCGCCGCGATCACCGACGCGGCCTCCCAGATCCCGGCGCAGAATCCCGCAGTGGCAGGCGTTCCGGCGGCAGTAGCGGTGCCCAGCATGATGTCTCCTGCAAACATCCTGTCGCTCGGTGCCTTGCTACTCCTCCTCGGGACGGTCGGTGTCCTCGTCGTGTGCCGGATCGCACTCGCTGCCTTGCTGATCATCGGTCCGGTCTTCATCGTTCTTGCGCTCTTCGACGGCACTCGTGGCCTGTTCGAAGGCTGGGTGAAGTGCGTCGTGACCTTCGCCGTTGTGCCGCTGCTGACGGTCGTGATGGGAAGCGGCGCGCTAGTCGCCATCTCGCCCATGGTCGCGGGCCTGGATCAGGCAGGCGGCCAGATTCCGCTCAACACCGCTGTCTCCATCCTCGTCGCGTCGATCATCTACCTGACGCTGATGGTCGTGGTTTTCAAAATCGCGGCGATGCTTACCCGCAGCTGGCGCTTGAGCCGTGCACCGGCGGCGTTCGCTTCGGCTGCGAGCAACAGCTTTGCCGGCGGTCACCAGGAGCGGCCGCTTGTCGCGGCACCCGCAACTGCCGTGGCGGCGCCCCCAATCTCATCCGACCGGGTTCGCAGCACGGTTGCCAGCCTCGAAACGACGGCGACCAGTCACCGCATCGCAACGACCGCCGCATTCCAGCCTGCACTTCCGGCCCCGGGGGCCCAGCTTGCGGCCGCTGCACCCGAAGGCGCGCGTAATCAGCTCCGCTATCTCCACCACCGCGTCGCCGGCGGTTCCCCCAACAATGTTTCAAGAGAAGTACTGCGATGATCCGCAAGTTTGGCTTTGCCGCCCTGACCCTTCTGGCCTGTTCCGTTCCCGCGCAGGCAGCCGACAACCGTATCCGCACGCTCGCTTATGATCCCGAGGCAATCGTGAAGATTCTCGGGAAAGCCGGGATCCAGTCCACGATCGAGTTCGCTGACGATGAGCGCATCGAAAATGTCGCCGTCGGTGATTCCTCGGCCTGGCAGATCACGCCCAATCGGCGCGCGAGCCTGCTGTTCGTAAAGCCGCTCAATGGCCACAGCCGGACCAATATGACGGTGGTGACCGACCGCCGCACCTATATGTTCGACCTCGTGTCGGGTGAGAAAGCGGTAGCCCCCGTCTATGCGCTGAAGTTCAGCTACCCGAACGACAAGCCGGTCGAAGCGCCGAAGCCGGCCCAGCAGGCCGCTGCAATCCCGCCGCAGCAGCAGGCTGTCATGACAGCCGAGAAACTGCACTTCGACTGGAACAAGAAGGGCAACGGCAAGCTGCTTCCGACGCGCGTCTTTGACGACGGCGCATCGGTCTACCTCGCCTGGGACAAGGAAACCCCGCTGCCGGCGATCTTGACGCTGTCTGAGGATCGCAAGGAAGGGCCGGTGAACTACCGGATGAGCGGCGAGTATATCGTGGTCAGCCCGATCCCGCAGAACCTTGTCCTGCGTTATGGCAGGACGAGCGCCGTGCTGTGGCCCTCGCGACGTATTCTGCCGTCTGCGCCTGCTCCGGTTCGTCAGGCCAATGTTGGCCAGCTCGCGGCCGCGTCTTCGGTGACGCCGACCCCGCAGCAGCAAGCGCCTGCGCCTGCAGCCGCTCCGACCGTCAAGCTCGCGAACATGACTTCCCTCTACAGCGATCAGGTGACCGGCAATGAGCACTAATCGAGTCGTCATCGACGCGCCTTCGAACACGATCCGTGGGCCTTGGCAGGAGGAGCCGGTTCGCTCGGCCGTTCCCGCGCCGGTTCCCCAGACCGATCCGCGGCTGGAGCTGAGTGAGAACGCGCTCGTCCTTGCCAGCCAGAATGCCTATCCGATCGTCGCGCGGCAGAAGACGCGCCGCGACAATCTGGGCCTGGCGGCGGGCGCCGCGATCGCGCTGGTTCTCGGCCTCGCCACCTTCTTGTCGCTGAACTCGAGCCGGCACGGCACGACCGCACCCGCAACCGCCACTGCCACCCAGGTCCAGCCCCAAGCGGGGCTGCCGTTGGCGAGCAACGGCCTGCCGGGCAGGCAGGTCGCGCTTCCGCCCGGCGCAATGCCCATGCCCGGGCAGACCGCGCCCTTGCCTGGTGCCGCACCGTTACCGGGCGCTGCTCCAATGCCTGGAAGCGCAATGCTTCCGGGCACGGCTCCGGGCAGCTCGCCGGTGCTCGTGTTTGATGGGAGCACCCCGAAGTCGACAACGGCCATGGCCGGCCCGAATTCGCCGCGCGATGTTGACGGTGCTCCGACGATGCTCGCGGGCGCCAGCCCTGGCCGTGGGATGATTGGCGACAACAGTTCGGCACGCGCAACACGGCTGTCGGACCCCGCTTCGACGGTCGTGCAGGGAACCCTGATCCCAGCGGTTCTGGAGACGGCCATCAACACCGATGTGCCTGGCTACGTCCGTGCCGTCGTCAGCCAGGACGTTCGTTCCTTCGACGGAAGCAAGGTGCTGATCCCGCGCTCGTCGCGCCTGATCGGCGAGTACAAATCGGCGACCCAGGCCGGCCAACGCCGCGCCTATCTGATGTGGACGCGGCTCGTTCGCCCAGACGGCGTTTCGATTGCCCTAGCATCGCCTGCAGCGGACTTCAGCGGTCAGGCGGGCATCGGCGGTCAAGTCAACACTCACTTTTTCTCGCGCTTTGGCTCGGCAATCCTGCTCTCGATCCTTGGCGGTGCGAGCACGCTCGCGACCGGCGGTGCTTCGACAGTTGTCGTCGCGGGCGCAGGACAAAGCGCTGCTTCCGCTGCAGTTCAGCAGGACAGCAACCGAGGACCGACGATCAAGGTGCAGCAAGGCGAGCCAATCCGCGTTTTCACCGCTCGCGACCTGATCTTCTCGTCGGGTGAGAGCAACGCCGGATGAGTGAGGAAGCACAGCTTCCCGCGCCAGATGGCGTCGACCCGTTCCTCGAGGCGTATCTCGAGCCGTTCCGCGGATGGCTGGACCAGGCGGACGTAACGGAGCTGCTGGTCAACCGGCCCGGCGAGGTCTGGATCGAGCAGCGTGGCCGGATGACCCGCCACGATGCGCCCAAGGTTGACGATTCGCTGCTCCAGCGGCTCGCAGAGCAGGTCGCCCGTGTGAGCAATCAGGGCATCAACCGCGAACGCCCGCTTCTCGCTGCGATGCTTCCTAACGGAGCGCGCGTGCAGTTCGTGGCGCCGACGGCGACGCGCGCCCACTGGGCGCTGGCGATCCGTCGCCATTGCCTGCTCGACCTGCCGCTCGACGCCTACGCCTCCGGTCCGCTGAAGCCGGTTCAGAAGGCGGCGCAGAGCTCGCCCGAGGAAGATCCGATCGGATTCCTGCGTCAGGCCGTAATGGATCGTAAAACGATCCTCATCAGCGGCGGAACGTCGACCGGCAAGACGACATTCCTCAACGCCCTGATGCGAGAAGTCCCGGCCGAAGAGCGCATGATCGTGGTTGAGGACACCGCCGAGGTGCAGTTGCACGGGCCCAACGACCTTGGCCTGATCGCCGTGAAGGGCGAACTCGGCGAAGCCTTGATCAATACCGACGACCTGCTTCAGGCCGCCCTGCGGCTTCGTCCTGACCGAATCTTGCTTGGTGAACTTCGCGGCAAGGAAGCGGTCAGCTTCCTTCGCGCAGTCAATACGGGTCACCCTGGCTCGTTCAGCACCATTCACGCCAATTCGACTAGCGGTGCGCTCGAGCAACTCGCGCTCATGGTAATGCAGTCCGGTCTCGGTCTCTCGCGCAGCGAGACGATCGATTATGCCAGGTCGGTAATCGACGTCGTGGTTCAGCTTGGACGCGAGGGCGCGCAGCGCAAGATCGTCGCGATCGAGCAGCTTGCGCCGGAGTCTTCGGCCGCGCAGCTCGTCGCGCGCCAAATCCTGACGCGGGCCGCTTAGCTAGTTATCCCAGGATCCGGTGAGCCAGCCGCTGAAGCTTCGGCGGCACCCAGTCGTTGACGAAGTGGAAGCGTCGGATCTGCCAATCCCGCTGATCACCGGTACCGGGCCGGGGTTGGAAGTTCGTGGTTCGTTTGGGAAGCAGCGCGACGCCGTCCTCTGCTGCGGTATAATAATAAGTCGCGATCGATCGACGCGATCGCTCAGGCGGGCAATTGAGCGGATCGGGATGCCCGTGGAAGCTGTCCAGCGCTGTGCTGAAGATGACGGCCCGACCGAACACCGGGCTGACGCGCTCGGCGCACGCGCTCATGTCCTTCTTCCAGAGTTCGAGCTGTCCTCCGTATCCCTCGTTCCATTCCTCATTGAGGTAGATCAGCAGGTTGAGCCGACGCTCGACTTTCAGCTGCTCATGAACGTTGAAATCGGCGTGCACCCCTAAATGGCCACCGCGCTTGGTCTCATGCAGTCCGCCGCCCTCGAAATAGGGGTCCGAAATAAGACCCTCGATGCCCGTCATTTCCTCCAGAAAGCCAAGGAAGGCTTGGCTGTTCAGCTCGGCAAACAGGTTTCGCACCAAGCCCGACGAGACCTCGTGCGGCTGGAATTGGTATTTCAACCGCTCCTGATCCCGATTGAAATATTGCTTGCTCTCGTTCGACGGGAAGTCGGCAAGGACTGCTTTCAACACTGCTGGCTCAAGAAAATCGTCGATTACGATATGCGGGAACGGGTCTGCGCTCCGGTAACGCTCCGCAAGCGAACGACCGAGTTCACGGCATTCTTCGGCGTCGAGGGCTAGATAGCCGCCAACCGGCTTCATGTGCAACATATGCCGTTCATTCTACAGGGGCCTCGGCTCAAGCCAAGTCGAACCAAGAAGGCGAGTCACGAGTCTCCAAAATTGAGACGCCTCACTCTGCTTGAGTTGACCATTTCTCGACGGCTTGAATCAGATGATCCATCTCTTGAACCACAATCTTGCGTCCCACCGGCCAGACTTTCGTTAGAAGCCGGGCTTTGCCGATAGCATCACCACTGATCACGATACGGTGGCTCGTTGCCGCCTCCCGAAGCGCCGCCATCATCCAACTTCCGGGCGTGCCGCCGACACAATGCAGTTCCGTGTTGGCGTCTACGAGAGCCTTGAATTCTGCGCAGATTCTTGGACCCGCATAGACAATAACCTTCGCCGTCGGGAACATTCCCCTCAAGGACCGCAAGTCCTCCGACCAACGGCCGGAGGCGCTGATTGCGAAGATTGCCACGCGCTTAGACTTCGTCGATTGCTTGCTGAACTCTCGCAACTTCGAGGCGACATCGTCGACGCTCGGCGCGCCGAACCAAATCTCATCCTTGGGTAGTTCGTCAGGCAGCCCTTCGACGGTCCAAAAACGCTCGACGATCCTTTCGGAGGAATCTCCCGGGGTGCCGCGAGTTACCCCCCGTTTGATCGCGCTCACTTTGAATTGAGAGGCGAAGATCGTCAGTAGATCGAGCTTTTTTTCAAGATCGTCTGTTACGTCCTGATGCCAAGGAGCGAGATCCGCGCCGCCTTTTTCCAAGTTGCCCAAAATGCGATCGGAGTGCTCCGGGAAGTCCCCGCCGTATGGAACGTCTTCGTAAAGGCGGATTACTGCTGGAGGACGCATTTCTGCGACGGCTTCAAGCCCGGCGTTTCGAGCCAAGTCGTGGTCCGAATGTGTACCGGCACCTAAGGGAAGCCAAAGCTCATCATAAGCTGCGCGCTTCAGAAACTCCCTCAATCGCGCCGTCCAGGTTTCCAGCAGTTCGGGCTGGCCTCTGCGATTGTTGGAAATGGCGACCGGAACCTCGTGGGATTTGAAGAAATCGAGGGTCCAGTCGCTGTCTTCATAACGAAGCGTCGCCTCCGGCATTCCGGCACAATGATAGCTGCCACCTAAATGCCGTACGAAGAGTTCACCTTCGACCGTGCGCATGCGGGTTATATCGGCACGATTGAAATAGTCGCGATGGAGTTGAAAGGCGGACGTGTAATTGCTCCGGCTCGCCATCGTTAGGAGATCGAATTCAACCTCGTTACGCATCTTCCACATTGTCGCGCCAATGGAGAGCGCTGCATCGTCGCAATGGGGTTCAACGACTAGGATTCGGCGACGGTTCGTTCTTGCCGTGGGCTCGATAACCTCCACGGCCTTGGATGCGGCCAAGGACTCTACAGCAGCCTCGTCGCCCAAGTCCTTCAAGGAGCGGGGGGCGCTCTGGAGTTCTTCCCAGACCCGCGCCTCGCCGGGTTTGAGCGAATGATAAATCCGATCTGAGAGGAAGAAGTAGAGGTCCTTTCCTCGCTGCCGGAAGTGCGGGCGAGCGACAATGAGACTGTCAGGATTCATTGCCGGCTGATCCTGCCGCGATAGCTCTCAATCGAGTGATTGAGGTGATCCCGCAGGAAGCCAGGAGTGTGCGTCCTCGAGCCCTTTAGGAGGTCGATAGCGCGCCGCACGCCGAGGCAAATTCCTGTCGCCAAGTTAAGCACCGGAAGGGAGTCGCCCCCACGGGTCTTACGATAATATAGCTCACGCGAGTGGTGCCAATAGGATGGGATCCGTCGATCCGCTCGATGCATGCCAGTAGAAGCGCCGGCGAGGTGGCGAACCTTCGCGCTAGGCAGCCCATGTATCACAAACCCGGCTTCCCGGATTCGGTGGCACAGCTCTACTTCCTCCCAATAGAGGAAGAAGTCCTCGTCGAATCCCCCTACTGCCTTAAGCACCTCAGTTCTGACCATGAACGAGGTGCCGGCGACCCAATCTACGGGCCCGGGGCGGGCTAACTCGCCTAGGGACTGTCTGAAGTTGCGGAGGATCCATGACACGGGACGTAATGCCAAGGCGGCTTCGATCTCACTCCAAAAGGAGGGGAACCTGAACATGGAGCAGGTATGACTGCCGTCTTCGTTGATCAGTCCAGATCCCACAACGCCGACTTCGGAGTGCTCGTCGAGGTATGAAACCATCTGGGAAATCGCCGAGGGCTCGGGGATCGCGTCCGGATTAAGGAAGTAAATGTACTCCGCTTGGATTTCGCCGGAGAGGACGCGCCTGATTACTTGATTATTGCCGTATCCGAAGCCGCCGTTCCGCTCGGCCACGATCAGGTGCGTATTTGGGAGAGATTCGATCGCCTTCGTTAGGACTGCTACAGAATCATCCGGCGACTTATTGTCTACGATCCACCATTCTCCGCCGCACTGAGCGATTTGGGCCGCTGTGGTTTTCGATCCACGCACGAGTTCCGCGGCGCAGCAGTAATTCACCGTCACAACTGCAAGTCGCATTGACTTTCGCTCGGATAATAGGCCCGAAGTCGGTCTTAAGATCATAAACTATAGACCACAACGCAGCGGGCCGGGGAGCGAAACGATTGTCGCAAAATGGGGCGAGCCTGTGATGGGTGCCATGGCCAGCATCGCGGGGGTGGTTATCGGTCGAAACGAAGGCGAGCGGCTCGAGCTTGGACTTCGCTCCGTGCAGGCTGCTGGCATTCCGACCGTTTACGTGGATTCGGGCTCGACCGATGGAAGCGTAGCTTTAGCAGGGTGCCTCGGCGTTCCAGTCGTCGAACTCGATCCCAGCCGGCCTTTCTCAGCGGGCAGGGCGCGCAATGAGGGCACTGACGAGGTCTTAAGTCGCTGGCCTCGAACCGAGTTTGTGCTGTTTCTTGACGGAGACTGCACTCTCGAACCGGAGTTTCCGTCGGCCGCGATCGGCACGTTCAAACAATATACCCGCTGCGCGATCGTAACCGGCCACCTGGCCGAGAGATTTCCCGAGAGGTCGGTCTACAACCGGTTGTGCGCCATTGAGTGGCGCGCGCCGGCGGGCCCCATCGACGATATGCGGCTCGGCGGGATAATGGCTGCGCGAATATCGGCCTTCCGCGAAGTCGGCGGATTTCACCAACAGGTGATCGCCGGCGAGGAGCCGGACCTTGCCGCCCGCCTGGGAGCTGCCGGCTGGACTCTGTTCCGCATCGACGTCCCCATGGCGGTCCACGATGCAAACATGCTGAGCTTTGGACAATGGTGGAGGCGGGCCGTGCGCGAGGGGCATGGCATCGCGCAGTTTTATGATCGCCATCGCGGCACGGGCTCTGGCATCGGAGCACGGGAAATACGCAGCGTGCTCTTTTGGGGCTTCGTGCTGCCCCTTGTGACTATTGCACTCTTGTGGCCGACCCGCGGGCTCTCGCTATTATTGCTTGGCGGCTATGTGCTGCTCGCCTGGCGCATCTTCAAGCATTATGCGGCAAGCGGTCTTTCCAGGTCCGACGCTCGGTTGGTGACCCGCTTCATGCTCTACAGCAAGTTCGCGGCATTCCAGGGCATTCTACGCTATTGCTCCAATCGACTAAGCGGCCGTTTCCACATCATCGAACACAAGTGACCGGTGGCAAGAGGCAATCGCCTGCGCAACCATTATCGCGTTCTTCCCGGAATCGTGCAGCCGCTGCACTCGCTCCTTACCCACAGCGCCTTTGGCATGCAGCTCGTCCGCCGAAGCATGCAGAGCCGCAGTCATTGCCTCGACCAGCGCATCCTCTGATCCAGCCGGGACCAGCCAGCCATTTTCGTGATCGACCAACTCCGGGATGCCTCCGACATATGTGGCGATGACAGGGCGCGCCACGGCCAGCGCTTCCATGATTACCACCGGCAATCCTTCCGCGAAGCTCGGGAGAACGAAAGCCCTCGCACCGAGTAGATGATCACGGACCTCGGCCGACGTGCGTGTTCCGACTAGCGACACAATGTCCCTGAGGCCTCGCCGATCGATCTCGCCTTCAAGTTCCTCGCGGAATTCACCGTCGCCTACTATGGTCAGGGAGAATTTTTCGCCGCCGGAGCGCATGCGTTGGCAAGCCCCCATGAGCAGCGCAAGCCCCTTGCCTGAATGCAATCTAGTTACGCACACGAATTCGGTTGAGCTTGCTGGCACTGGCTGGATAGCGGCTCCCAAGAATCCCTCGTCAACGCCGCAACGAATGACCTTTATCTTGTCCCAATCGTGCGGGCGGCTCCATCGCATCAGCTGGCTGCGCGTGAAGCTGCTAATGGCCGCGACGAACGTCGCAGCCTCGATCTTCGCCGGGAGGGCCAGCGCGACGGGCGCATCGAACTCTTCAGACCCGTGGATGCTAAGGGTGAACGGAGGACCGCCTAGAGCTCTCACGAGCATTGCGACCACAGCAGGGTTCGTAGCGAAATGAGCGTGGAGGTGCTCGACTTTCAGGACGGCCA
>JAFBAM010000232.1 GCA_019247755.1 Sphingomonas sp. | reverse complement strand
GTGAGCGGGTCGGTTCGACGATGGCTGCGCTGATCGAAGACACTCGCTGGCGGACGTCCGCCAAGGGCCGCCGCTACATGATGGCGACATTGAGCGATAGCTCGGGCCAGTTCATTGCGACCGCGTTCGACGACGATGCGACGGCGTCGCTCGAAGCAGCGGCAAAGGCCGGCCAGTGCGGCCTCCTCAGCGTCGAACTCGATCGCCGCGCAGGAGATGAGGCTCCCCGCGTCACAGTGAAGCGCTTTCAGCCGCTTACTGACCTTGCCAAGCGAACGCGTCTCCAGATGACCGTGCGAGTCGCTGACGGCGCCACCGCGGCGCAGATCGCGCGTGAGCTTCACGGAAGCAAAGGCTCGAACGGCCTGCTTCGATTTGTCGTTCCGATCAGCGGGGGCCGAGAAGCGATCATCATCGCCGGGCGCGACTTTGCGCTGGACGCCGAGCTCGCCGCACGCATCGAGCGTATCAGCGGCGAGGGGGGCGTCGACCTCTCCGTGCAGGAGCCGCCGAAGCTCGCCCTCGTCGGTTAGCTCTTACGCCATCCAGAAGCCGTCGCGATGGACAAGTCTGGTGATGTGCGCGTTCTGCTCTTCGTTCAGTGCCTCCTTGAAGCGCGGGAAGACTTCCTCTTCCTCCATGTGCGCATGCCGTGAGACAAGGTCGCGGAACTCGCGCACCTTCTCGAGCCAGGTCGGAGAATCCGCGCCCATTTCGTTCAGCTCATAGATGAACGTCTTGATGTAGCCGTGCTCGCCTTCGAGCTGGTCGGCGCTGACCGCCTCATTGGCTTCTCGAAGGGCCGGATAGACGACCATCTCTTCCTGGTGGGCATGCTTGTCGAGCGCATGCGTCAACTTCATCAGCAGCATCTTGCGCTTGAACGTCTGGGTCTGGTCCGTCGCGAGCATCTTGTCGAAGACTGCAAGCGCCAGGTCGTGCTCGGTCGCGAGGACTTCATCCCAATCGCCGGCCGTGGCCTCAAGCCCCTGCATCAGCGCCTTGCGCCCGTAATTGGCGGCAAAACCGATCGCCGCTCCGCCAAGGGCTGCGGCGATCACGGGTCCTGCGCCTTCGCTCCATGAAAAGGCACTGCGGCTCTCGCTGCCGCCACTCCGGCTGCCACCGCTGCGGTTGCTGTCGGAACTGCTGTTGCGGGGCGAACTGGAACGGTTCGAGCTCCGGCTTTGGGTACGCGTGGCCATTACACTCCTCCTTGTAGAGATTGTTGATTCAACCCTTGGGGGAGAGGCGCCGTTCCTATCGTGAAGCCTGCGTCACGAACGGTTCGGCGCAATGGCTAAACGCCGTTGCCGGGTTCCTTCGGCTGTTCGGGCGGCTGCGATTGAACAGTGGGAGCATTTTGGACTGGCGCTGACTGCGAATCCGACGGGACAGCCGGTTCGGCCGCCGGGGTTTCGGGTTGAACAACATTCTCGCTCGGCGGCAGTGGCTTGGTCGTCTCATACTCCTCGCCCGGCAATGGGCGGGCCTTCTTGGTCACCGCGGGAGGCGCCTTTTCCACGGGGACTGAAGCGTCCTTATAGACGCAGGCGTCGAGTCCATCGCGACCGACAACCGAAATCCGCGCAGCGATCGTGTCTCCGTAGCGCCGCGTGAAGCCCTTGGGAGCAATCGCGCCACGTTCCTTGGGCAGCGGGAAGACCGCCGCCAACCGGGCGGCCTCGGTCGGGCTCATTGCATCGGCGTCATGGCCGAAATAGCGCTGCGACCCCGCATTGACGCCATATGTCCCGATGCCCGTCTCGGCGAGGTTGAGATAAACCTCCATGATCCGCCGCTTGCCCCACAGATGCTCGATCAGGAACGTGAACCAGGCCTCCACGCCTTTTCGCGCATAGCCGCCGCCCTGCCACAGGAAGGCATTCTTGGCGGTCTGCTGGCTGATCGTTGACCCGCCCCGGATGCGGCCCCCGGAAGCGTTGCGTTGCATCGCATTCTCAATGGCTTGGAAGTCGAAGCCATGATGCGAACAGAACTTCCCATCCTCGGCTGCGATCGCCGCCCGAACCATGTCGCGGTCGATCTGGCTGATCGGCATCCAGTCCCGGGAGGCGCCTCGGCCCGCGACCACGTCTCCAATCATGGTGAAGGTGATCGGCGGGTTCACAAAGCGATAAGCGAGCACCCACAGGATCGAAATGATCAGGAAGGCCAGGATAAGCTTGACGATCCAGCCGATGATGCGGCCGATCAACGATCCGCCTTGGCGACGTCTCTTGTAGCGCGGAATGGTCGACTTGGTGCGCTTAGCCATGGCCGCGGCCTAGCGGCAACGGCGGCGAACTGCCAAGCCCTGTCCTTGCTGCGATGCAGCAGCGCATTTACATGGCCACTATGACTTCCACGAACGATGTCCGCCGCGGCTTCCTCGATTATTTCGAGAAGAACGGTCACGCGCGGGTGCAGTCGGCGCCCTTGGTCCCGCAGAACGATCCAACGCTCATGTTCGTGAATGCCGGCATGGTGCCCTTCAAGAATGTCTTTACCGGGCTCGAGACGCGGCCGTACAGTCAGGCGACGAGCTCGCAGAAATGTGTTCGCGCCGGCGGCAAGCACAACGACCTCGACAATGTCGGCTATACCGCGCGCCATCACACCTTCTTCGAGATGCTCGGCAATTTCTCGTTCGGCGACTATTTCAAGGATCGCGCGATCGAGCTGGCCTGGAACCTGCTGACCAAGGAGTGGGGTCTCAGCCCCGACCGCCTCACTGCGACCGTCTATCACACCGACGACGAGGCCTTCGACCTCTGGAAGAGGATCAGCGGGCTCCCCGAAAGCCGCATCATCCGCATCCCGACCAAGGACAATTTCTGGTCGATGGGCGACGACGGCCCGTGCGGACCCTGCTCGGAAATCTTTTACGATCACGGCGACCATATCCCGGGTGGCCCTCCGGGAAGCCCGGACGAAGACGGCGACCGTTTCGTCGAAGTCTGGAACCTCGTCTTCATGCAATATGAGCAGGCGGCCGGCGAAATCGTCTCCGAGCTGCCGAAGAAGTCGATCGACACCGGCATGGGCCTGGAGCGCATCTCCGCGGTCCTGCAGGGCACGACCGACAATTATGAGACGGACACATTCAAGGCTTTAATTGAAGCGTCGCAGTCGCTGACCAGCAACAACGCGCCCGACATGGCGGCGAGCCACCGGATCATCGCCGACCATCTGCGGACTTCCGGCTTCCTCGTCGCCGACGGCGTGCTGCCCGCGAACGACGGCAGGGGCTACGTCCTCCGCCGCATCATGCGTCGCGCGATGCGCCATGCCCACCTCCTCGGCGCCAGCGAGCCTTTGATGTACCGGCTCGTCCCGGCGCTCGTCGCCGAGATGGGCGCGGCCTATCCCGAGCTGCTCCGCGCACAGCCGCTGATCGAGGCCACGCTCCAGCAGGAGGAAACCCGCTTTCGCCAGACGCTCGCCAACGGCCTCAAGCTGCTGGACGAAGCAACTGCGGACCTCAGCGAAGGCGGCACGTTGCCGGGCGCCACCGCTTTCAAGCTCTACGACACCTACGGCTTCCCGCTCGACCTCACCGAGCAGGCGCTGATCGACAAGGGCCTGAAGGTCGACCAGCCGGGCTTCGACGCTGCCATGGCGGAACAAAAGGCAAAGGCGCGGGCGGCCTGGAAGGGATCGGGCGCCAAGGCGAACGAGGACATCTGGTTCGACCTTGCCGAGGAATATGGCGCAACCGAGTTTACCGGCTATTCCGGAACGGAAGGCGAGGGCGTTGTCCTTGCGATCGTTCGCGATGGCGCTCGTATAGAGAGTGCCGAAGTCGGGAAGACCGTGGACGTCCTGCTCAACCAAACCCCATTCTACGGCGAAAGCGGCGGGCAGATCGGCGACACAGGAAAACTGACTACTCTCAAGGGCTTCACCGGCAACGTTGAGGACACGTCCAAGCCCTTAGGCAAGCTGCACGTGCTTCGGACCAAGGTCACGGCCGGCGAACTGTCGGTCGGCGAAACGGTTCATCAAAAAGTCGATGCCGAGCGGCGCGACCGCGTCCGCGCCAACCACAGCGCAACGCACCTG
>JAFBAM010000227.1 GCA_019247755.1 Sphingomonas sp. | reverse complement strand
TTCGGCGGGGGCGGTTCAAAGGGAAGCCGGCGAAAATCCGGCGCTGTGCCCGCAACTGTGAACGCTGATCCTCCATCGGCAAAGTCAGGAACCTGCCTTGGTCAGTCGTCCGTTTCCCCGGCCGGGACCAGCCGCGGGGGCGTGGGCACTGCTGCCCTCTGAGACGGCACGTTCGTCAACGGAGGACCCAAATGCCCACACTACCTATCGATACTAGCCAGATCGTCATCACCGCTTCACGCGCGCCTGAGCCGCAATCACAGACACCTGCCAGCGTCACCATCATCGACGCCGAGCAGATTGAGCGCCTCGATGAGCCGATAGTTACAGCCCTGATCCGGCTTACCCCATCGGCTGCGGTAACTACGTCGGGGCCGCTGGGCTCGCTGACCGAAATTCGAATTCGCGGAGCCGAGGCCAATCACAGCCTCGTCTTCGTCGACGGCATCAAGATCAATGATCCGGCGTCCGGTGACACGCCACGGCTCGAGATCTTCAATGCAGACCTCGCCTCTCGGGTCGAGGTCGTGCGGGGACCGCAGTCGGCGCTGTGGGGCTCCGAAGCGATCGGCGGAGTGATCGCGATCAACGGTGTCGGCGACGCTCCCGGTTACAGCGCGAAAGCCGAGGGCGGCTCTTTCGGCTTCGCCCGGGCAAGCGGATCTGGTTCTCTCGTGACCGATCGCACCAGCTTTTCCGGCGCGGTCGGCTACCAGCGCGCAACTGGAATAGACAGCTTTGACGGCCAAGGCGACAAGGACGGCTATCGTAATTTCTCGGGCCGGCTTCGAGGGACCTGGCGCCCGGCTCCTAATGTCGAGCTTGGCGTGTCAGGCATCGCACTCACGGGGCGGACGGAGTTCGACGGATTTGACCCGATCACCTTCGCCCACACGGACACGCTCGACAGCAGCCGCAACAAGCTGACGGCGGGCCGTATCTGGGTTAGCGTCGGGAGTGACGCATCGCCGTGGCGGGCCCAGGTCGCCGGCTCGCTCCTCGGCTCCTCCAACAAGAACTATCTTGCCGACGTTCAGCAGAATCGCACCCGCGGGACGCGAAGCAATCTGTCCGCGCAAGTGGAGCGACGCTTCACGACGGGCGCGATCGATCACCGGATGATCGCCGTGGCGGACCTCGAGCGAGAGACATTCCACGCCCGTGATACGATCTACGGCGGGTTTTCCGACCAGGACCGCAGCCGAAAGCATGAGGCACTGACCTTTGAATGGCGGGGCGAGTCCAACGCGTTGACGGGCGACGTCGCGGTCCGTCGCGACATGTTTAACCGCTTCAAGGACGCGACCAGCGTTCGCGCTTCTTTGCTGGCCAATGTCGGGGGGGGATTCTCGATTGCCGGCGCCTATGGCGAAGGCATTGCGCAGCCGACTTTCTTCGATCTCTACGGCTTCTTTCCGAATAACTTCCTTGGTAACCCGTCGCTTAAGCCGGAGAGTTCGCGTGGTTTCGAGGCTTCCTTGCGCTACCGCCGCGGCACGGTCGAGGCCGCGCTGACGGCTTACCGGCAGCAGCTCCACGACGAGATTGTCGATGTCTTCGATTCCGGCACCTTCCTGTTCAGCACTGCCAACCGGAGCAAGACCAGTCACCGCTCCGGCATCGAAGCCACTCTTGGCTGGCAGGTTGGCGAGCAGCTGCGGCTGTCAGCCAATTACGCTTACTTGCACGCCACGCAGCCCGACGACGCGACGTTGACCGAGGTTCACGAACTTCGCCGGCCGAAGCACAGCGGCTCGGTCGCTTTCGATGGGACGAGCGGGCGTCTCAGCTACGGCGGCTCGATCGCTTATGTCGGGCAGCACTTCGACCAGCGCGACACCTCCCCCTTCGATCGGGTGACGCTTGGATCCTACTGGCTCGCGGACGCGCGCGTGGCGTACGCGATGCGCCCCGGCGTCGACCTTTTCGCGCGCATGACCAACGCGCTCAACCAGCGTTACCAGGACGTGTTCGGCTATCGCACCGAACGGCGCGCTGTTTATGCGGGGGTCAGGCTGGCGGATCGGCGATCATTGCCGTGAATTCGCACTCGGTCGCGACTTCGCCTCCCAGCAACGCGCGCCCCGCGAACTTGCAAACGCGAGACCGCTTCTGGACGAATTCGACTTCGAGTCGAAGGAGCACGCCTGGCTCGACGGGCTTGCGGAACTTCACACCGTCGATCGACATGAAATAGACGAGCTTGCCGGAGCCTGCGAGGCCGAGGCTCTCGACCGCGAGCACCCCAGCGGCTTGCGCGAGGGCCTCGACCTGGAGAACCCCCGGCATGATTGGCCTTCCGGGGAAATGCCCCTGGAAGAATTCCTCGTTCATCGACACCGCCTTGATGGCGACGATGCCCTTGTCGGGATCGAGGCTTTCGACGCGGTCGACCAGCAACATTGGGTAGCGATGCGGCAGCGCCGCCATCACCCGCTTGATGTCCAAGGGGCCGATGACGGCGCTGGCCGGTTGGTTATTCATTCGCGAGTTAGCGACCCTGCGGCTGTGTGGTCCGAGCAGGCGCCGCCGCTGCCGGAGCAGTGGTCGCGACCGACGGAAGCGCCGTGTTGAGCGCCGTCAGGACGTCGTTCGTGACGTCAAGCGTCGCGCCACTGGCGAGCGTGTTGCCGATCTCGACCATGATGTTGGCGCCGCGGCGCTGCATCACCTGGCTGTAAATCGGGCCCAGCTTGTCGGCGATCTGCTTCTGCACATACTGCTGGTTGCGCTGTATCTGTTGCTGCTGGGTCGCGAGCTCTTGCTCAGCCTGCTGCTGCTTGGTCTGGAACGCGCGGACGCGCGCCTGCAGAGCCGCATCCGGTTCCTTACCGTTCAAGGCGTCCACCTGAGCCTGGATCGCCTTCCCCTCAGTCTGGAGCGGAGTTGCGAGCGCCTGCTGACGGCTCTTGAGGCCATTGACCTGGCTCATGAGAGCGGTCTGCGCTCCCTTGCAGGCGGTGCATTCGCTAGTGACCTTTTCGAGATCGACGACAGCGACCACAGCGGCCGGGATCGCCTGCGCATGAGCCGCCGACGGCAGCACTGCTGAAGCGGCGAGCGAAGCGAGAATAAGCAGTCTTTTCATCAGAATTGAGTTCCTACGTTGAATGTGAAGAGCTTGGTATCGTCACCCTTTTGCTTGAGGAGCGCCTTCGCGAGATCGAGGCGAAGGGGACCGAAGGGCGAGACCCAGTTTACGCCAATACCTATGGCGAGACGCGGCTTTGCCGAATTGCCAAGGAATAGTTCCCGATAGCCGGGCGCAGAGACGAAATCGGTCGGGGTATGCGCGTTCCCCGAATTGTCCACGCTGCAATCCGTAACTGGGCTGGCAAAGGAGATTAGGTTCGTGGTGTTTGTCGCCGACGGCGAGCAAATGAATTTGGCGTCGGTAAGCGTCGGCGCCTTTACGTTCCAAAGCGATCCGACATCAATGAACGCTGAAGGCCTTAGGCCCAGGCTCTTGAGCCCTGAGCTGACTGGGAATTCGAGTTCCAGCCGCCCCATGTAATAAGCGCGGCCGCCGAGTGCGTCAGTGGTTGTCTGCTTCGTCGTATCAAGCGTGCCATCAGAGGCATACGGAACACGGACGATCCGCGGGCCGATGCCGCGAATGTCAAAACCTCGGAGGCCTGGGTCGAAGAATCGGTCGGTGATGCGAACCGCATCAGACTCGGACCCCGCCGGTGCCTTTTGCAGCGGATGGATGTACCCGCCCTCCGCGTGGGCTGAGACGATCCAGCCGCCCCCAATGCTGTGATATTTGGTAGTGTCGATCCGCGAGCGAATGTATTTGACGTCGCCGCCAAGCCCCGCGAAATCCTCGGACAAAGTAAGCCGTTGTCCGCGCGTAGGATGGATACCGTCGGTATCGTCGTAGATGGTCGAGATGCCGATAAGCGATGTGAGCTTCGTGCCCACCTCGTCGCAGAGATAGCGTCCTGCCTTCAGCGGATCGCACTGTGCGGGCAACGGCCCGGTTCCATCAGGATCGGTATAAAAGGTCGCCTTGTCCAGCGAGATCTTGTCGTTGGAAAGCGTGTAGCGACCGCCGAAGCTCCAATATTCGGTGATCGGGAAGCCCATACGGATTGCGCCGCCGGTACTCGTAGACGAGTAGGTCGTATTCCGATTGCTACCGATGAAATTGAAGCTGCGGTAGTCGCGGCGGAACAGGTTTGCGCCGAGCAAGATCGATTTGTCGAGGAAGTAAGGATCGACTAGGCCCAGCTCGACTGACTTTGAATAAACGGACCAGTTTACCGACGCATCTAGCGCCTGGCCCTTCCCCATGAAGTTGTTCTGGCTCACCGCCAGCTGAACGACAAACCGTTCAAGGCTTGAATAACCTCCCGAGAGTGACAGCTGGCCGGTGGGCTTCTCCTCGACGTTCGCGCTGAGCACCACCCGGTCCGGCGCCGAGCCCTCGGTTTGCTTGATCTCGAACTTCTCTTGGAAGAACCCGAGGCTTTGAATGCGATCCTGGCTGCGCTTGACCTTTAGAGCGTTGAATGCGTCGCCTTCATTCAAACGAAACTCGCGACGGATGACCTTGTCGCGGGTCGACGTGTTGCCAGTGATGTCGATTCGTTCGACGTATACGCGCGGCGTCGGCGCCACGCGTATCGTCAGGTTCATCAGTTTCTTCGCGGCGTCCCGGTCGTAGGCCGGATTGATGTCCGCAAAAGCATAGCCGAGATTTCCGGCCGCCTCGTTCAGATTGGTGACCGCGTCCTCGACCTGCTTGGCGTTAAACCAGGCGCCCGACTTGATCTTGGCAAGTTGCAGGACTTGTGAGTTGGGGAAGTCACGCAGCGCGCTGTCGGCCTCAACGGTTCCGAACTTGTAGCGAGGGCCCTCTTCGACGACGTAAGTGATAACGAAGTCGCGGCGGTCGGGCGTCAGTTCGGCGAGCGCCTGCACGACACGGAAGTCGGCGTAGCCCTCGGTCAGGTAGAAAGCGCGGAGCTTCTGCTGGTCAGCGGCAAGCCGGTCTGGATCATACGTGTCGTTCGACTTCAGGAAGCCGAGAACGCCGCCGGCCTGACGGGTGTACATCTCCTTACGCAGGCGTCCGTCGTCGTAATGCGTGTTGCCGAGGATGTTGATGGCGCGAACTTTGGCGAGATCGCCCTCGTAGATCTCAAACACCACATCGACGCGATTCTGGTCGAGCTGAACGATCTTCGGATCGACGCGCGCGGCAAAACGGCCCTGGCG
>JAFBAM010000206.1 GCA_019247755.1 Sphingomonas sp. | reverse complement strand
CGTGATCATCGACGGCGGCAATACGTTCTTTAAGGAAGACATCCGCCGCGCCGTGGAATGCCGGGAGGCAGGCATCCACTATGTCGACGTCGGGACATCGGGCGGCATCTGGGGGCTCGAGCGCGGATACTGCCTGATGATCGGCGGCGACGACGATGTCGTCAAAATGCTGGACCCGATCTTCGACACGCTGGCGCCTGGATACGGCACGGTGCCTCGGACCGACGGTCGGGCAGGGGCCGACGACCGCCCTGAACGCGGATACATTCACGCCGGGCCGGCCGGCGCCGGGCATTTCGTGAAGATGGTCCACAACGGCATCGAATATGGCCTGATGCAGGCTTACGCGGAGGGCTTCGATATCCTGAAGAACAGGATGTCGGAGAAGCTGCCCGAAGAGGAGCGCTTTACGATCAACGTCCCGGACGTCGCCGAAGTCTGGCGTCGTGGGTCGGTGATCTCGTCCTGGCTCCTCGATCTTTGCGCGCTGGGACTCGCCGGCGACCATGAGCTCAGCAAGTTTTCTGGGCGCGTGGCCGACAGCGGCGAGGGTCAGTGGACGATCGACGCGGCGATGGAAGAAGCCGTCCCGGCGAACGTTCTCGCTGCGGCTTTGTTCGCGCGCTACCAGAGCCGGGTCGAAGAGAGCTTTGCCGACAAGCTGCTATCCGCAATGCGGTTCGGCTTCGGCGGCCACGTCGAAATGCCGCAGTAGGCGCTCAGGCTGAAGGCGGCAGGAACCGAGCGACGATGTCGCGGGCCAGGCGCGCCGGACGGAGGCTCGCTGCATCGAGGCAGCACCAGCAGCTTTGAATTTCGCTTAGAACCTCGTCTCCGCGGCGAAGGACCGTGCGGAAGAAGGCACGGGCGCCCTGGACCTTCTCCGCGATCACCTCGGCGACGACGTTATCGGTAAGAAAAGTCGGCTTCAGGTAGGTGATCTCATGCTTCAGCGCGACCCAGAGGTGCTCCGCAACCGCACTCGGCGGGGCGACGCTGGACCAGTAATCGACGACCGCCTCCTGCACCCACTTCAGGTACACGGCATTGTTGACATGACCCATGTGGTCGATGTCGGCCTGCTCAATCGCGATCGGATGCTGAAACGCTGCCATGATCCTCGAATCCAGAGCCGTCACGCTCTCATTCGCTGACAAACGTGTCAATAAGGTTACGGATCCTGCCTAACGGCGCCGTTGCGAAATAAATTGGCCGCTTAGTAAGGCGGCTTGTCCCGGCCCATCGGGCTCTTCGTGAAAATCTCGCAGCCCGTATCGGTAATTCCGATGGAATGCTCGAACTGTGCCGAGAGCGAGCGGTCCCGGGTGACCGCGGTCCAGCCGTCTTCCAACACTTTCACGTCCGGACGGCCGATGTTGATCATCGGCTCGACAGTGAAGATCATGCCCGGCTTCAGCTCGGGACCAGTGCCTGGCCGGCCGGCGTGCACGACTTCCGGACTGTCGTGGAAGACCCGGCCGACGCCGTGGCCGCAGAAGTCGCGGACGACGCTGTAGCGATTGCTCTCAGCGTGGCGCTGGATGGCGTTGGCGATGTCGCCGAGGTGATTGCCCGGCTTCGCTTGCTCCAGGCCTAGCATCAGGCATTCGTAGGTGACGTCGACGAGCTTGCGCGCCTTCAACGGCACGTCGCCGACCAGGTACATGCGGCTGGTGTCCCCGTGCCAGCCATCGACGATCGGCGTGACATCGATATTGACGATGTCGCCGTCCTTCAGCGCTTTCTCGCTGGGAATGCCGTGGCAGACGACATGGTTGATCGAGATGCAGCTGCTCTTGGTGTAGCCGCGATAGCCGAGCGTCGCCGGGATGCCGCCGCCGTCCAGCGTCAGCTCGTGGACGATCTCGTCGATCTCCTGCGTCGTAACGCCGGGAACGACGTGGGGCGCCAGGGCATCGAGGATCTCGGCGGCAAGGCGGCCGGCCTTGCGCATGCCGGCAAAGCCTTCGGGCCCGTGAAGCTTGATGATTCCGTTCTTGGCCTCGACGCGGTCGTCCGCCGCGACAGTGATGTATTGAGTCATGCGAACTAGATAGGCATTCGCGGGCACGAAGTCATCGGAGATGCGATTGGCCGAGCAATCGAGAGTATGGACCGCGGCGCTGCTGGTGATCGGCGACGAGATCCTGTCGGGTCGGACGCAGGACAAGAATGTCGCCCAGGTTGCGCTGTGGCTGAACGAGCAGGGTATCCGGCTCGCCGAAGTGCGGGTCGTTCCCGATGACACAAGGCGGATCGCGGACAGCGTGAACGCGCTTCGCTCCGCCTATGATTATCTGTTCACGACCGGCGGCATTGGCCCGACGCATGACGATATCACCGTCGATGCCATGGCGGAGGCCTTCGGCGTGCCGGTGGTCGAGCATCCGGCCGCGCGAAGGATCCTGGAGGACTATTACCGCGACCGGCCGGGCGGGCTGACGGATGCGCGCCTCAGGATGGCGCGGGTGCCGGAGGGCGCCGAGCTCATCCCGAACCCAACATCGGGGGCGCCGGGGGTGAAAATGGGCAATGTCTACATCATGGCCGGCGTGCCGAACATCGCGGCGAGCATGCTCCAGGCCCTGAGCGGCAAGCTCGAAGGGGGCCGGCCGGTGGTGTCGGTGACGGTTGGTGCGCGAGCGGCGGAAAGCGATGTTGCCGACCTGCTGCGTGAGACCGAAGCCGCGAACCCTGGCGTCGCAATCGGCAGCTACCCTTTCTTCAAGGAGGGCCGCTACGGTGCGAACTTCGTTATCCGCTCGGAGGATGGCGACCTTGCGCGGCGAACGGGGGACGAGCTTGCGTCGAAGCTGCGCGAGGCCGGTTACGAGCCCGTCGAAGGCGGGATTTAGCGGAGTCCCGCATCGTCTGTTAGAAACCCTGCCAATTCCGG
>JAFBAM010000286.1 GCA_019247755.1 Sphingomonas sp. | reverse complement strand
TTGCCGACGGTCATCCTGGCCTTCTTCTACGGGCAGAGCCGCATTTTCTTCGTGGTCGCGCGCGACGGCCTGCTGCCGAGCAGCCTCGCCCGTGTATCGAAGCGCGGCACGCCGGTCCGCATCACTATCTTCACCGCGGTCGTGACCTCGGTCTTCGCCGGCCTCATTCCGCTCGCCAGCATTGCGGCGCTGGCCAATGCCGGGACGCTCGCGGCCTTCGTCGCGGTCTGCGCCGCGATGTTGGTTCTTCGCCAGCGGGAGCCGGATACGGAGCGCACGTTCAAGGCGCCGCTGCCCTGGGTCGTCGGCCTGGTCGGCATCTTGGGCTGCCTCTACCTGTTCTACAGCCTGCCGAGCCGCACTCAGCTGTTCTTCCTCAGCGCGCAGGTGATCGGGCTGGTGCTCTACGCAATCTACGGCAGCCGTGCGGCGGAACGTGCACGCGCCAGCCGTGGCTGAGCGAACAGCGCACTCGCCGGGTAGCCGACTCAAAAACATTGTCGGAGGCTCGGCGGGCAACCTTGTCGAATGGTATGACTGGTACGCTTATTCGGCGCTGACGATCTATTTTGCGCCGGTCTTTTTTCCCAAAGAGGACAAGACCGCTCAACTCTTGAGCGCTGCGGCAATCTTTGCGGTGGGGTTTCTGATGAGGCCGATTGGGGCCTGGCTGATGGGGATTTATTCCGACCGGCACGGCCGCAAGTCGGGACTCGCGTTATCCGTCGGCTTCATGGCCGCCGGATCGTTGCTGATTGCGGTCTCGCCAACCTACGCTCGCGCCGGGGCGATTGCGCCGGCAGTGCTCGTAATCGCCCGGATGCTGCAGGGTCTTTCTGTCGGCGGCGAATATGGTGCCAGCGCAACTTACCTCTCCGAAATGGCCCTGCGTAACCGCCGAGCGTTCTGGGCTAGCTTCCAGTATCTGACCCTGATCGGCGGCCAGTTGCTCGCTTTGGCTGTCGTCGTGGCGCTGCAGCTTGCGATGTCGGAAGCGCACCTGCAGGAATGGGGGTGGCGAGTCGCCTTCGGGATCGGCGCCTTGCTCGCCATCGCCGTCTACATCCTGCGCACGCGCCTCGCCGAGACGCAGTCGTTCCAGAACCTCGCTGAGGACAGGCAGCGTTCCTCGGCCGCCAGTCTATGGCGCAGGCATCCGCGCGAGTTCCTGATCGTCGCGGCGATCAGCGGCGGGGGCTCGGCGGCCTTTTATGCCTACACCACCTACATGCAGAAGTTCCTGACCAACACGAGCGGCTTCTCACGTACGTCAGCGACGGAGATCATGACCATCGCGCTCGTCGTATTCATGCTGATCCAGCCGCTGTGGGGAGTCGCTGCCGACCGCTGGGGCCGCAAGCCGAATCTCTACCTCTTTGGTTTCGGCGGTATGCTCGTATCGGTGCCGATATTCACGGCCATCAGCCATACCTCGACACCCGCAATAGCGCTTACGCTTGTACTCACGCCGTTGGTCCTGTTGGGCGCCTACACGTCAATCAGCGGGCTCATCAAAGCTGAACTGTTCCCGGCTCACATCAGGACGCTCGGTGTCGCGCTTCCTTACGCTGTCGGCAACTGCATCTTCGGAGGCACCGCCGAATATATCGCCTTGTGGTTCAAGCAGGCCGGGTCGGAGAGCGGCTTTTATTGGTATCTGACGGCCATCATCGGCATGGCGGCAGTCGCATTCGTGATGCTGCCGGAGACGAAGACCACCAGCCTGATCGAGGAAGATTGATGGCTGAGGCCGTGGCTGAGCGCCGATCGTCGGTGTTGCCGATGTTCATCGCAATCCTGCTGATCCCTGCGGTGCTCGCGAGCTCGCAGACCATTTTCAGCGACGGCGACGTTAGCTGGCACATCGCGACAGGCCAGTGGATTCTCAACCACCGGGCAATCCCGCATACCGATCCATTCTCTTTCACCTGGGCGGGCAAGCCATGGGTGCCGATCGAGTGGCTGTCGGAGTTGCTGTACGCCTCGGCCTATCGGCTTGCCGGATATGGCGGCGTCTCAGCCCTCGTCACCGCCGCGTTCATCGCCCTCCACGCGGTCGTTTTCGTGAACACCAGTCGATGGGTGCGGTGGGTATTGCTGCCGATCGTCGCGATGGATTTGGTCCTGATCCCGATGCTGTCGGCACGGCCGCACGTGCTGACCTGGCCTCTCCTCGCTTTCTGGATCTGGCTGATGATGCGGGCACGCGAGCAGGATCGGGCTCCGCCGCTTGCCGCCGCGCTGCTGATGAGCATTTGGGCCAATCTTCACGGCGGCTTCGTGTTCGGCCTCGCAATTGCCGCAGCATTTGCACTCGAGGCGCTCGTTGTATCGCCCGACAAGCCGAAGGCCCTTCGCCAATGGCTGTTGTTCGGTCTGGCTTCTGCCGCGGCAACGTTCATCAACGGCAATGGCGTGGAAGGCGTGTTTCACCCGCTGCGGTTCACGCAGCTTCAGATGCTGCCGCTTATCGATGAGTGGAAACCATCGAACCCCGCGACGACGCCTTATTCTTTCGCTGTACTCGCGGTCGTCGCCGGTCTGATCATCTGGAAGCGGCCGCGGCTGCACTGGGTGCGCTGGCTGCTGCTTGCGGCATTCCTGTGCCTGGCTCTGTTCCAGGTGCGCCACCAAGCGATGCTGGCGATCGTCGCGGCTATGATCCTGCCGCAAGGTTTTTCGCGAAGCGCGGTGTCACCACCCGAGTCCAGGCTAAACTGGATTGCCGCGGGTGGCGCGGTATTGCTGGTTTTGGTTCGGGCCGTGATGCCGCTGACGCCGCCCGACAATGCCGCCAATCCGTGGAAGCTCATCGCAGCAGTCCCGCCGCAGCTTCGGTCACAGCCGGTGCTCAACGGCTATTCGATGGGCGGCCCCCTGATTCTCTCGGGTATCCGTCCCTACATCGACGGGCGCGGCGACATGTACGGCGATGAGCTGGTGCTCGGCTATTACCGTATCGTCAGAGGTGATGGGGGTGCGTTTGAGAACGTGGTGAGACGTTGGGGCATTCGCTGGGTCATTGTTGCGAATAGCAACGGCCTGGTCCCATTGCTTGAAAAGTCGCCTCAGTGGCGGCTGTACCGTCGCGACAGCGTCGGCGTGATCTACATCCGCTCCGGCGGTTAGCGCTTGAGGAAGCCCTCCAATTCCTGCCGGAGCTCGGAAATGGAAAGCCGGCGCCAATGGTCTTCATCGCCCTTGGCATAGGGGTCGAGATAGCTCGGCGGAGTCCAGTTGACGGGGGCAACCGACGGCCGGGTCTCCTTGAGAATCTGCAAATCGAAGGGCGTGTGGAATCGAAGGCCGACCTGGTCCCCTACGGCCCATTCAACTGTTGCCGAAAGCGAAACGGCTTCGGTCAGCTCGAGCAAGGGCTCGGTGCCAACGCGGACCTTCTCTCTGGTTTCGATCATCGCGCCGGTCTCGGAGATGTTGCGGATCCGGACGTCGCTGCTCTGGTAATCGTGATGGAGCAGACCGTTCCAGATCAGGGGGTGACGCGACGCAGCGCGCCCTTCGTCGTCGCGTGCCTCAGTAGGCTGCGGCGGCGGCGCACGCTCAGGCTCGGAGAACGCAATGTGCGGGAAGGTCCGCTCGATCACGTGACGAAGAACGATCGCGACCTGGTCCGACGGCCAGCCAAGCTGGGTCTCATGCGCGAATTCGAGGCCGATGCGACCTTCGCGAAGCCAGCGGACCGCACATTCGATGTCGCCGTGCGCGCCAAGGTGCAGGTTGACGTGATCCCACATCAGCGGGCGCAGCCTGCCGGCGATCATCGCGCCGCCGCCTGACAAGTTAATCAGCTCGACCTCATAATTGCGGCCGTCGTACGTGACGCGAGCGCTTTCGCCGCTCAGGCGATGGCGGTCTTCACCGCGGCTGTTGCTGCGCTGACGGGACTCGCGCGGGACCTTGATGCTGTCGAGTTCGGCCGCCTTCGCGCCCTTGGGCCTCTTGGTCGGCAGTAGGGGCTCTTCGGCCGGCTGCACGCCGCCGTAGATCTGGGCCCTGATATTCATCCGTACGCACTCCCTCCCCGCGGGTGCGCTTTGATAGCCCCCGCTTGGTTACGGAATCGTGCACTGTGATGTGGAGTGATGCCGATGGGAGGAAAGGGAAGGTGGGAGGGTTCCCCCCATCGGCGTCCCGAAAGGCGTAGTTTAGCGCCTTTTTACGAAGAATAATACATATCGAATTCAACAGGGGAAGGTGTCGTTTCCCAACGCATGACTTCCTCCCACTTGAGCTCGATGTAAGCGTCGATCTGGTCCTCGCTGAACACGTCGCCACGGGTAAGGAAGGCGCGGTCCTGCTGGAGATTGACCAAAGCCTCACGAAGCGACCCACAGACGGTCGGGACGTTGACCAGTTCCTGCGGCGGGAGGTCGTAGAGGTTCTTGTCCATCGGGTCGCCGGGATGGATGCGGTTCTGAATGCCGTCGAGGCCCGCCATCAGCAGTGCCGAATAAGCGAGATACGGGTTCGCCAGCGCATCCGGGAAGCGGAACTCGACTCGCTTCGCCTTCTCGCCGGCTCCGTAAGGGATTCGGCAGGAGGCGGAGCGGTTGCGGCTGGAATATGCCAGCAGTACCGGCGCCTCGAAGCCCGGGACGAGTCGCTTGTAACTGTTGGTCGTCGGGTTGGTGAATGCGTTCAGCGCGCGAGCGTGCTTTATGACGCCGCCGATGAAGTAGAGCGCGGTCTCGCTGAGGCCCGCATAGCCATTTCCGGCAAAGAGCGGCTTGCCACCCTTCCAGATCGACATGTGGGTATGCATGCCGCTGCCATTATCCTTGGCGATCGGCTTCGGCATGAAGGTCGCGGTCTTGCCGTAGGCATGGGCTACCATGTGCACGACATATTTGTAGATCTGCATCCGGTCGGCGGTCTCGACCAGGCCGCCGTAGGTCAGACCGAGCTCATGCTGCGAAGCGGCAACCTCGTGATGGTGCTTGTCCATTGGCAGGCCCATCTCGAGCATCGTCGCGACCATCTCGCCGCGGATGTCCATGGCGCTGTCGACCGGAGCGACAGGAAAATAGCCACCCTTCTCGCGCGGACGGTGCGCCAGGTTCCCGCCTTCATACTCGCGGCCGGTGTTGGTCGGGAGCTCGATATCGTCGATGCGGTAGCCGCTAGCGCTGTATCCGTCCTCGAAGCGAACGTCGTCGAACATGAAGAATTCGGCTTCCGGGCCGACGAAGATCGTGTCGCCGATACCGGTCTGCTTGAGATAGGCTTCGGCGCGGTTGGCGGTAGAGCGGGGGTCGCGGCCGTAGAGCTCTCCGGTCGACGGCTCAACGACGTTGCAGAACAGCACCATCATCGGCGTCGCGCTGAACGGATCGACATAAGCCGCATCGAGATCCGGCTTCAGGATCATGTCGGACTCGTTGATCGCCTTCCATCCGGCGATGGACGAGCCGTCGAACATCAGCCCGTCGGTCAGCGCATCCTCGTCGATGACGTTGGAGCACATCGTCAGGTGCTGCCACTTGCCCTTGGGGTCGGTGAAGCGGAGGTCGACCCAGTCGATCTCCTCGTCCTTGATCCGCGACAGGATCTTGTCCGCACTGCTCGCCATTTTAGCCCTCGCTCAAAAAAGGTTCGTACGCCCGAACAAATGCAGCGGTCCCGGAAGACCGGGCGACGACGGCGCGATTCGAGCTTGGGAGTCACAGATTGCCGAGGCAGGGACGTAAGTCAGGGGGGCAGCGAATATTTCACCGCTCGGCGTCGCGGTTGTGCGCGGCGGCTGATCCGCTAGCATCTTGCCGGCAACGGGGGAGAAACAAGATGCTTGTCGCGCTTCTGGTGCCGATTGTCCTTGCGACCCTGATCTTCTCGATCGTACTTATCAAAGCTGCAGTCACGAAGAGGGCAGGACCTACAGTCGAGACGGTCGCCCTAGGTGCGGTGGTCAGCTTCTTCGACACGCTCGGCATCGGTAGCTTTGCGCCGACCACGGCCTGGTTGAAGTTCCGGCAACTGACTGCCGACCGACTCATTCCTCCCACCATCCTGGTCGGGCTCACCGTGCCGGCCGTGCTGGAGTCGATCATTTTCCTCTTCCAGCTCGGCGTGAAGGTCGACCCGATCCTGCTCACGGGCTGCGTCCTCGCGTGCACGGTCGGCGGGATGATCGGCGCGCCGCTCGTCCATCGGACTCGGGTCTGGATCGTCCAGCTCATCGTCGCGACGGGCCTCCTGCTCGCTGCCCTCGCCTACGGCATGACCAATCTTCACATTTTCCCGGGGGGCGGAACCGCGTCCGCATTGCCGATCAGCCTCACGATCCTTGCGATCGCGGCCAATTTCATCTTCGGAATCCTGCTGAATTATGGCGTTGGCAATTACGCCCCGACGCTCGTCGTCCTTAGCCTGATGGGCATGGATCCGCGGCTATGCTTCCCAATCATGGCTGGCGCCGCTGCGTTGATGGGCTCGAGCGCAGGGATCCGGCATATCAAGACCGGCAACCTCGACCTTCGAGTGGTGATCGGGCTGACAATCGGCAGCATTCCTGCAGTGTTCGTTGCCGCCTATCTGGTCGTCACCATGCCGTTGGAGGTCCTTCGCTGGCTCGTATTGGTGGTCGTCCTCTACGCCGCCGCAATCATGCTGCGCGCCGCGATTCAGGGGCGTCGCGAGCATCACGCCGAAGACGCAACCGCTCACGTCACTGCCTGACGGAACCGTTCCAGCGCCGAACCATTGTTGC